>JAUYGP010000227.1 GCA_030690515.1 Giesbergeria sp. | reverse complement strand
CCAGGTTGAGCGCCTTGCCCACCACGGCGGCGGCCTGCGCGGCAATGGGCACGATCTGCTCATCCGAAGCACGGGTGGCGGCCGCCACCTGGATGTCGGTGACGCCCGCGTATTCGGCCTGCGCCAGGTAAAACGGCACATCCATCAGCGCCACGCCCTGCGGGTTGGCGGCCCAGGCGGCCTCGTCGCCGCGCCGGTACGGCATGGCCTGCAGCACGGGGATGCCCAGCCGCTCGAACTCGGCGCGGCGCTCCTCGGCGTTCAGCATGATTTGGGTGTTGATGAGCACGTCGGCCAGCCGCGTGCCCGCAGGCTTGAGCATCTGCTCCAGCGCGCCCGCCTCCAGCATGGGGCTGTAGAACGGCAGCGCCACGGCGCCCCCGGCTTCGATGCGCGCAATCAGGTCGTCGATGAAGGCGGTCTGCATCGAGGCGATGTACTGCTGGTGCAGCGCCAGCGCCACCACGGGGCGGCGGTTGGTGGCGGCTGGATCGACGCCTTGCGAACGCAGCCACGCCACGGGGTCGGCCACCACGAGGCCCGGCGCACGCGGGTGGTACACGGCGGTTTTGGGGAACACCACGGGCTCGGGCACGCCCGGGGCTGCGCGGCCCTGCAACTGCGCGGCCAGCGTGGCGAAGAAGCCCTCGAAGTTCTGCCTGCCGCCGTTGCTGTAGTAGGTGATGAGCCGCCGCGCCACGAGCTCGGGCAAACCGCCGCCCCAGGCGGGCTTGGCGTCGTACAGCCAGGCGTGGGGCGCACGCAGGCCCGGCAGCGCATGCGCCAACCGGTCTTGCACCACATCCTGCAAATAGCTGTCGATAAACACCGCGTCGAAGCCCTTGAACAGGCCTTCGTCGGTCTCGGCGGGCAGCCTTTCCAGGTAGCGCACCTGCAGCTCGATGCCGTGGGGCCGGGCGATGTCGGCCAACTGGCGGAACTTGCCTGTAGGCACGTTGGACGTGGCGATGAACAACACCTGCGCCGCCTGCGCAGCGCCAAAGGGCGCCAGCGCCAGCAGGCACAGGGCCACCCAGCGCCGCAAGCAGGCGATGGTGTTTGCAATAGTTTTATAAGTCAAATTGGCCTCTAGCGCTTATCCATCAAGCGGTAACAGCTATCAAAATAGTAGTGTTTCAGTGTTTGTACAACCGGCCCCTGGCCCACACTTCCCCACCAGAGAGGGGGCCAGGGGAGGTTCACAAAAGCCACTTGGGACGTCCTGCATAACTCCTCGCGGCGTGTGATAGCACAGACTCGGGCGGTCTGCGTCGTTGCGTTTCACTGCCAATAGCTACGGCTATTGGCAGTGAAACACGCCTAGCATCCCATCCCGACCCGCACTACATCCACTCGCGGAGAG
>JAUYGP010000220.1 GCA_030690515.1 Giesbergeria sp. | reverse complement strand
CTCGCCGTCGTCCAGCGCGTACTGTTTGGCGGCTGGTTTTTTTCCGCGCGCCGGGACGTCCACCCGGAACAGCGGCGGGCGCGCCACGTAGATGTGACCGGTCTCGATGAGCTTGGGGAAATGGCGAAAGAACAGCGTGAGCAGCAGCACCTGGATGTGTGAGCCGTCGACATCGGCATCACTCAGGATGCAAACCTTGCCGTAGCGCAGGCCACTCAAATCAGGCGAATCGTTGGGCCCGTGCGGGTCCACACCAATGGCGACCGAGATGTCGTGGATTTCATTGTTGGCAAACAGCCGGTCGCGCTCGACTTCCCAGGTGTTGAGCACCTTGCCGCGCAGCGGCAGGATGGCCTGGCTTTCCTTGTCGCGCCCCATCTTGGCGCTGCCGCCGGCCGAATCTCCCTCGACCAGAAATACCTCGTTGTGCGCCAGGTCGCGGCTTTCGCAGTCGGTGAGCTTGCCGGGCAGCACGGCCACGCCAGAGCCTTTGCGCTTTTCCACCTTCTGCCCGGCCTTCTGGCGGGTTTGTGCGGCCTTGATGGCGAGTTCGGCCAGCTTCTTGCCATACTCCACATGCTGGTTCAACCACAGCTCAAGCGCCGGGCGAACAAAGCTCGACACCAGCCGCACCGCGTCGCGCGAGTTGAGCCGCTCCTTGATCTGGCCCTGGAACTGCGGGTCAAGCACCTTGGCCGAGAGCACGTAGCTGGCGCGGGCGAACACGTCTTCGGGCAGCAGCTTGACGCCTTTGGGCAGCAGCGAGTGCAGCTCGATAAAGCTCTTGACGGCGGTAAACAAACCATCGCGCAGGCCGCTCTCGTGCGTGCCGCCCGCGCTGGTAGGAATCAAGTTGACATAGCTCTCGCGCACGGGCTGACCGTCTTCGGTGAAGGCCACGCACCACGAGGCGCCCTCACCTTCGGCAAAACTCTCGTGGCCGCTGTCAGCAAAGCCTTCGCCCTCGAACAGCGGGATGACCGGATCGCCGTTCAGCGTTTGCTGTAAATAGTCGCGCAGGCCGCCCTTGTATTGCCAGGTTTGCGTGTCGCGGGTTTTCTCGTTGACGAGCGAGACGCTCACCCCCGGCATCAGCACCGCCTTGCTGCGCAGCAGGTGCGTGAGCTCTGCCATGGGCAGGTTGCTGGATTCGAAATATTTGGCGTCAGGCCAGGCACGCACCGTGGTGCCCTGCTTGCGGTCGCCTTCGCCTTTGGGCTGCGTGATAAGTGGCTCAATCACATCACCGGCCGAGAACACCAGGCGCGCCACCTGGCCTTCGCGGTAGCTGGTCGCTTCGAGCCGTGTGGAGAGCGCGTTGGTCACGCTCACACCCACGCCATGCAGGCCGCCCGAGAAGTTGTAGGCGCCGCCCTTGCCTTTGTCGAACTTGCCACCGGCGTGCAGGCGGGTGAAGACCAACTCGATCACCGGCGCTTTTTCTTCCGGGTGCATGCCGAAGGGAATGCCGCGACCATCGTCTTCCACGCTCACCGAGCCATCGGCGTGCAAGGTGACCTTGATCTTCTTGCCGTAACCGGCCAGCGCTTCATCGGCGGAGTTGTCCAGCACTTCCTGAATGACGTGCAAGGGGTTGTCGGTGCGGGTGTACATGCCCGGCCGCTGCTTGACGGGCTCCAGGCCCTTGAGCACGCGGATCGAGCTTTCGGAGTATTCGCTATGGGGAACAGGAGAAGGTTTGGCTGCCATGGGGGCGGATTGTAGTGTGCTGCTGCGCAAACAGCTGGGTAAATACACAGGCACAAGCGTTGTGGTCGACGAGGGTGGGCGGTGTACCGGTCGCCGGTGTATCGGCGAAATCTGACCAAAATCGCTACATTACTGCGTATGCATACGAACCCCCAAAAGCTGTCCATGTTCCAGGTGCTGGCGTGCGGCGCGGCCATTGTCACCCTGTCCATGGGCATTCGCCACGGCTTCGGCCTGTGGCTGCAACCCATCACGCAGGAAATGGGCTGGACACGCCAATCTTTTGCGTTGGCTATCGCCATCCAGAACCTGTCCTGGGGCCTGATCGGCATCTTCGTCGGCATGGTAGCCGACCGCTTTGGCGCCTTTCGTGTGCTCGTGGGCGGTGCCGTGCTGTATGCCTTGGGCCTGGCGGGCATGGCCCTGTCGCCCACCCAGACGCTGTTTGCCCTGACCACGGGCGTGTTGATCGGCGCTGCGCAGGCGGGCACCACCTATGCCGTGATCTATGGCGTG
>JAUYGP010000212.1 GCA_030690515.1 Giesbergeria sp. | reverse complement strand
CACGCCCACGGCGTTCAGGACAAAGGGCTTGGGCAGCAGGGGCTGCTGACCTGCACTCTGCCAGGTGGCCCGCAAGGGGACGTCGGGCAACAAGGCCTGGAGCTGCACCTGGATGAAACTGCTACGGTCGGCCCCCATGAGGCCCGGAACCTCGATCCGGACATGGGTCTCCTCGATCAAGTCGGCCACAATGCGAACGGGCACATCGGGCGCAGGGGGCTGCGCCAGCTCGAGGCCTGCGGCATCCTGCCACTGGGCTTGCAAAGGCTGCACCAGCAGCAGCCCGGGACGGAAATTGGCGTGGAGTTTCATGCCCGGATTTTGGAGATGGTGTCGTAGATGGGGCCCAGCACTGCGAGCATGATCCAGCCGAGAATGAGGCCCAGCACTACGGTGAGTACAGGCTCGATCAGCGCCTGCACCCGGCCTATGGACTCATCGATGTCGCGGGTGAAAAAATAGCTGACATTGGCCAGCGCAACATCGAGTGCCCCCGTGGCCTCGCCCACGCGCAGCATGCGCACCACCAGCGAGGGGAACAGGTTTTCCATGGCGAAGGCATCGCTGATGGAGGCACCGTTGACGATGCGTTCGCGCGCACGCACCAGGGCGGCGCGCACGGGCAGGTTGCTGGTGATTTTTTCGCAATACCCCAGGGACTCGATCACCGGGATGCCCGTGCGGTACATGAGACCAAAACTGTCGGTCAGGCGCGCCAGGATGATTTTTTTGATCACTGGCCCCAATGCAGGGATGGACAGCAAGGCATGGTGCAGTTTGAAACGTACCTGTTCATTGGCGCGGGCCGCCGCCGCCAGCGCCATGACGGCCACTACCGGAGCGGGCAGGATGATCCACCAATAGTTGACAAAGGCTTCGGACAGCCAGATCAGCAGGCGCGTCTGGAACGGGATCTCCTGGCCCATGTTGCGGATAAAGCTGACCAACTGGGGCACCAGGTACACCATCAGGAACACCACCACCCCGGTGATGGTGACGGTGACAAAGGCCGGATACATGAGCAGTTTTTTGGTCTGCGAAGCCAGCTCGGCCTGCCACTTCAGCGACCGCACGAGTTCCTCCATCACCTCGGCCAGCTGACCGGTAACTTCGCCCGAACGCACCAGGTGCACCATGACCTCGGAAAAAATACCGGGGTCGGCGGCCATGGCATCGGCTAGCGTGCTGCCGTTCTGGATGCGGTCCATCAGACTGGCGGCCACCTGGCGCAGCTCCAGGCTGTCGGCGCCGTCGCGCAAGTCTTGTAGCGCGGTGATGATGGGCACGCCCGCACGCAGCAGCATCTGCATGTGGAACAGCATGTTGATGAGCTCGCGCGTGGGCAGACTGGCCAGGCGCCGACTGCGGTTGCGCAGCTTGCTCGCACGGATGAGCGACAACCCAGACGCACGCAACTGCGCCTGCAGATCGGCATCGTGCAGCGCCGTAATGTCGCCCTTGACGACCTCGCCTGCAGCGTTGATGGCGCGGTAGCGAAAGCGGGCCATGGGTCTAGCCCGCCAGCCGCACCGTCAAATCCACCACCCGGCCCACTTCCTCGATGCTGGTGACGCCCTCAAGCACCCGCCGCAGGCCGTCTTCGGCAATCGGGGTAAAACCATGCGCCAGCGCATGCGTCAACAGCTCACCCTGTGTGGCGTTGCGCGTGATGAGTTCATCGATGGAGCTGTCCATGCGCAGCAGTTCCATGATGGCGAGGCGCCCCTTGTAACCCTGGAAGTCACAGGCCTCACAGCCGCCCGAATGGTGCCGGTACACCTGGCGTCCCACGGCCTGCTCGCCCATCAGGCGGGCCTCGACGCCGCCAGGCACCACCTCGACAGGTTCGCGGCAGTGCTTGCACAGTCGCCGGATCAGGCGCTGGGCAATGATGCCGATGATGTTGCCAGCCATCACCTCGGGCGATACGCCCAAGTCCTTGATGCGCTGAAAGCTGCGCAAGGCCGAA
>JAUYGP010000209.1 GCA_030690515.1 Giesbergeria sp. | reverse complement strand
GCCTAAACCAGGATTCGCGCCGCAAGCTCAAGCAGGTCTCGCACCTGTTTCAGTTCATCGAGCCGTTACTGGAAGAGTTCAGCGCTCAAGGTCATGCCCCCCTGCTTGCCGACCATGGGGCTGGAAAGTCCTACCTGGGCTTTATTTTGTACGACCTGTACTTCAAGGCGCTGGGGCGCGGTCATATCTATGGCATCGAAACCCGCGCCGACCTGGTGGAAAAATCCCGCGCTCTGGCCGACCGGCTGGGTTTTGGTCGCATGTCCTTTCTGAATCTGTCGGTGGCCGAATCGACAGACGCGGCCGAGTTGCCTGGTCGCATCGACATCGTGACCGCCCTCCACGCCTGCGACACAGCAACCGACGATGCCATCGCCTTCGGCCTGCAAAAGCAGGCACGCGCCATGGTCATCGTGCCCTGTTGTCAGGCCGAGGTGGCATCGTTCCTGCGCAGCGGCAAGGCCTTGCAACTCACGCGTACGCCCTTGGCAGAACTGTGGCGCCATCCCCTGCATACGCGCGAACTGGGCAGCCAGATCACCAACGTGCTGCGTTGCCTGTATTTGGAGGCCAGCGGCTACCAGGTTACGGTGACAGAGCTGGTGGGCTGGGAGCACAGCATGAAAAACGAACTCATCATTGCGCGTTACACCGGCCAGAAGAAGCGAAGTGCAGCGCAGCGGCTGGTCGCCATTCTGGAGGAGTTTGGTTTGCTGGAGGCCTTGGGCACGCGCTTCCCTGTGGAGAAAAAGGCGGCCGTGGGGGCTGAGTCTGCGTGAAGATGAGGGCAGGGGGCTTTGAGGCCCCTGGCGCTTATTTCATGAGCGCTTGATGCTATGAAAACAGGGTAAGCATTGCCGCCAGACGGCGTAGCGGCCAAAATAGGGGACGGATTGGCATACCATGGTGGCCCCGCTACGCCTTCATTGCTGCCCATGGCCCGCCTGCCCCGCCTCACCCTCCCTGGATACCCCCACCACATCATCCAGCGCGGCAACAATCGCCAGGTGATTTTTGTCGATGCGCAGGACTTCGACGCCATGCTGCGACTGCTGGCAGAGAATGCAAAAAAGTTCGGTGTCGCGGTGCACGCCTATGTGCTCATGGACAACCATTTCCACCTTCTTGCCACGCCAGCCGCCGTGGAGGCGCTGCCGCTGATGATGCAGGCGGTGGGCCGCAGCTATGTGCGCTACTTTAATCAGCGCCATGGCCGTAGTGGCACCTTGTGGGAAGGGCGCTACCGCTCCACGCTGATCGAGACAGAGCGCTACCTCCTGGCCTGCATGGCCTACATCGACCTGAATCCCGTGCGTGCCGGTAGGGTGCTGCAGCCGACCGATTGGCATTGGTCCAGCCATGCGTACCACCTGGGTTTGCGCCCCGATAGCCTGGTGACCCCGCACGCGCTGTACTGGGCATTGGGCAACACGCCGTTTGCGCGGGAAGCGGCCTACGCTGAACTCGTTCAGGCGGGCATTAGCGCGAACCAGCAAGTGCAACTGACCGATGCGGCATTGCGCGGCTGGGCATTGGGAGGGCCGAAATTTGTCGATGAAATACAAAATAAATTGGTCCGGCGTGTGACGAAATCGAAGCCAGGGCGGCCATCAACTGCTAAAAATGGCTAGGAAAAAATGGCATTACGGCCGTACTTAAAGCATTGTTAGCTATGATTTTTGATGAGTCCCCAATTTAAGACGAGTGAACAGAATGTTCTATTAATTGGAGTCTGACCCCATTTATTCTTCTTGCATAGGAATGCTGCAATGCACTAATCTTGCACTCCCTGCGCAATGAATGAGGAAAGTGCCATGACCACGGCCGCCGAGATAGAGCATCTGAAGCAACACGGTTTGTATTCCACCGCCAACGAGCACGACGCCTGCGGGCTGGGCTTTGTGGCGCACATCAAGGGCGAGAAGCGGCACGACATCGTGACCCAGGCGCTCAAGATTCTGGAAAACATCGACCACCGGGGCGCCGTGGGCGCTGACAAGCTCATGGGCGATGGGGCAGGTATCCTGATCCAGATCCCTGATGCCCTGTACCGCGAAGAGATGGCTGCACAGGGCGTGGCCCTGCCACCCGCTGGCGAATACGGCGTGGGCATGATCTTCCTGCCCAAGGAACATGCCAGCCGTCTGGCCTGCGAGCAGGAGATGGAGCGCGCCATCAAGGCCGAAGGCCAGGTGCTGCTCGGTTGGCGCGATGTGCCCGTCAACCGCGACATGCCCATGTCGCCCACCGTGCGCGCCAAGGAGCCCATCCTGCGCCAAGTCTTCATTGGCCGGGGAAACGATGTCATCGTGCAGGATGCGCTGGAGCGCAAGCTCTACGTGATTCGCAAGACGGCCAGCGCCAATATCCAGGCGCTCAAGCTCAAGCACAGCAAAGAGTATTACGTGCCCAGCATGAGCAGCCGCACTGTGGTCTACAAGGGCTTGCTGCTGGCCGACCAGGTGGGTGTGTATTTCAAGGACCTGGATGACGCACGTTGTGTTTCGGCCATTGGCCTGGTGCACCAGCGCTTTTCCACCAACACCTTCCCCGAGTGGCCGCTGGCCCACCCCTACCGGTATGTGGCGCACAACGGCGAGATCAATACGGTCAAGGGCAACTACAACTGGATGAAGGCGCGCGAGGGCGTGATGTCGTCTCCCGTGTTGGCGGCCGACCTGCACAAGCTGTACCCCATCAGCTTTGCCGACCAGTCCGACACGGCCACGTTCGACAACTGCCTCGAACTGCTGACCATGGCCGGCTACCCCATCAGCCAGGCCGTGATGATGATGATTCCTGAGCCCTGGGAGCAGCACACCACCATGGACGAGCGTCGCCGCGCCTTCTATGAATACCACGCCGCCATGCTCGAGCCCTGGGACGGCCCGGCCTCTATCGTATTCACCGATGGACGCCAGATCGGCGCCACGCTGGACCGCAATGGCCTGCGGCCTTCGCGCTACTGCATCACCGACGACGATCTGGTCATCATGGCGTCCGAGTCGGGCGTGCTGCCCGTGCCCGAGAACAAGATCGTGCGCAAGTGGCGCCTGCAGCCGGGCAAGATGTTCCTCATCGACCTCGAACAAGGCCGCATGATCGACGACGACGAGCTCAAGGCCAACATCGTCAACACCAAACCTTACAAGCAGTGGATCGAGAACCTGCGCATCAAGCTCGACAGCATTGATGCAGGCACCCCAGTGGCGTCGCCCCAAGCGCCCGAACTGTCGTTGCTGGACCGCCAGCAGGCCTTTGGCTACTCTCAGGAAGACATCAAGTTCCTGATGGCCCCCATGGCCCGCAACGGCGAAGAAGGCATCGGTTCCATGGGCAACGACAGCCCGCTGGCCGTGCTCTCGGGCCGCAATAAGCCGCTCTACAACTACTTCAAGCAGTTGTTTGCCCAGGTGACCAACCCGCCGATCGACCCGATCCGCGAGG
>JAUYGP010000190.1 GCA_030690515.1 Giesbergeria sp. | reverse complement strand
GAGATCGTGTGGTGTCAGGACGAGCCGCAGAACCAGGGAGCCTGGTTCTTCATCCAGCACAACATCTACGAAAACATGGTCGATGGCCAAAAGCTGGGTTACTCGGGCCGCGCGGCCTCCGCATCGCCAGCGGTGGGTTATTCGCATCTGCACCAGGAGCAGCAAAAAGCCCTGGTCGAAGGTGCCTTCGCCAAGCTCAAGGGTTTTGTTCTGACCAAGTAAGGCCGGAAACCCCGCACTCAGTACAAAACACCTCTCTGGAAAGAATTCAAAATGGCTATCGTAGAAGTCAAAGTCCCCCAGTTGTCCGAGTCCGTGGCCGAGGCCACCATGCTGCAATGGAAGAAGAAAGCCGGTGATGCCGTCGCCATCGACGAGATCCTGATCGAGATTGAAACCGACAAGGTCGTGCTCGAAGTGCCCGCGCCTGCCGCGGGCGTATTGCTCGAAATCGTGCAGGCCGATGGCGCTACCGTGACGGCAGAGCAACTGATCGCACGCATCGATACTGAAGGCAAGGCAGGTGCTGCGGCGCCCGCAGCATCAGCAGCAGCGCCGACCGCCCCGGCAGCGGCGCCCGCAGCCGCGCCCGCAGCGGCACCAGCCGGTAGTGGCAAAAATGATGTGGCCATGCCGGCCGCAGCCAAACTGCTGGCCGACAACCATTTGTCCGTGAACGCTGTGGCAGGTACCGGCAAGGATGGCCGCGTGACCAAAGGCGACGTGCTGGCCGCCGTGGCTGGTGGCGTGCAGTCCACCGCCTCGGTGATTCCCACTGGCGTGCCGACCAAGGCACTGCCCCAGGTCTCGGCCCCAGTGGCTAAGCCCGATTTGGGCGACCGCCCCGAGCAGCGCGTTCCCATGAGCCGCCTGCGCGCCCGCGTGGCCGAGCGCCTCCTGCAGTCGCAATCGACCAACGCCATCCTGACTACGTTCAATGAAGTGAACATGGCCCCGGTGATGGAGATGCGCAAGAAGTTCCAGGATGCGTTCACCAAGGAGCATGGCGTCAAGATTGGCTTCATGAGTTTCTTCGTGAAGGCGGCCGTGCATGCCCTTAAGAAGTACCCAGTGATCAATGCCTCGGTCGACGGCAATGACATCGTCTACCACGGCTATTTCGATATCGGTATCGCCGTGGGCTCGCCCCGTGGTTTGGTGGTGCCGATTTTGCGCAACGCCGACCAGATGAGTTTTGCCGACATCGAGAAGAAGATCGCCGAATTCGGCCAGAAGGCCAAGGATGGCAAGCTAGGCATTGAAGAAATGACCGGCGGTACCTTCTCCATCAGCTATGGCGGCACTTTCGGCTCCATGCTGTCCACGCCCATCATCAACCCGCCGCAGTCGGCCATTCTGGGCGTGCACGCCACCAAAGACCGTGCCGTGGTGGAAAACGGCCAGATCGTCATCCGCCCGATGAACTATCTGGCCCTGAGCTACGACCACCGAATCATCGATGGCCGCGAAGCTGTGTTGGGTTTGGTGGCGATGAAAGACGCGCTGGAAGACCCTTCGCGGCTGCTGTTTGACATCTAAGCCACCACGCGTGGCCCCGGCCCACCCGCGCGGCGCCCTTGCGGCGCTGCGCCTGGTGGGTTTTTCAAACCCATTGATCGAGGTTTTCCCCATGAGCAAACAATTCGACGTCATCGTCATCGGCGGCGGTCCCGGCGGCTATATCGGTGCCATCCGCGCTGCCCAGCTGGGCTTTAACGTGGCCTGCATTGACGAATGGAAAAACGACAAGGGCGGTCCCGCGCCCGGTGGCACCTGCACCAATATCGGATGTATCCCGTCCAAGGCGCTCCTGCAGTCGTCCGAGCATTTCGAGCACGCCAACAAGCACTTTGCCGACCACGGTATCACCGCTACGGGCGTGAAGATGGATGTGGCCAAGATGGTCGGCCGCAAGGACGCGGTGGTCAAGCAGAACAACGACGGCATCCTGTACCTGTTCAAAAAGAACAAGATCAGCTTCTTCCATGGCCGCGGCTCGTTCGTACGCGCCGTCGAAGGCGGCTATGAGATCAAGGTGGCGGGCGCTGCTGAAGAGTCCCTGGTGGGCAAGCAGATCATCGTCGCCACGGGCTCGAATGCCCGTGCGCTGCCGGGCGTGGCGTTTGATGAAGAGAACATCCTGTCCAACGACGGCGCCCTGCGCATTGGCGCGGTACCTAAAAAACTGGGCGTGATCGGTTCGGGCGTGATCGGGCTGGAGATGGGTTCGGTCTGGCGCCGTCTGGGTGCCGAAGTCACCATTCTGGAAGGCCTGTCCACCTTCCTCGGCGCCGTGGACGAGCAGATCGCCAAGGAAGCCAAGAAGGCTTTTGACAAGCAAGGCCTGAAGGTCGAGTTGGGCGTAAAAATCGGTGAAATCAAGTCCGGTAAAAAGGGCGTGAACGTGGCCTACGCCAACGCCAAGGGCGAGGCTGTGAGTCTGGACGTGGACAAGCTCATCGTGTCGATCGGTCGCGTGCCTAACACCATTGGCCTGAATCCTGAGGCCGTGGGCCTGCAGCTGGACGAGCGCGGTGCGATCGTCGTTGATGCCGATTGCAAGACCAACCTGCCTGGCGTGTGGGCTGTCGGCGACGTTGTGCGCGGCCCCATGCTGGCGCACAAGGCCGAGGAAGAGGGCGTG
>JAUYGP010000180.1 GCA_030690515.1 Giesbergeria sp. | reverse complement strand
CCTGGTCGCCACGCAGGGGCCAGAGCGGGCGCGCCACCTGCTGCAAGAAATTGTGGGTGTGGCGCGGGCACAGCGTGTGGGCTGGCAGCCCGACCTGAATACGCCGTACGTGAACACCGTGGCGGTGCAAGAGCAGGGCGTGTTCCCCGGGGATTTGGCCATTGAGGAGCGTCTCGGGTCCATCATCCGCTGGAACGCGCTGGCCATGGTGGTGCGCGCCAACCAGGCCTATGGGGAGCTGGGTGGCCACATTGCCAGCTACGCCAGTGCGGCGGATCTGTTTGAGAGTGGCTTCAACCATTTCTTCCGCGCCCGCGAAGGGCTGGGCGAGGGGCAGCACCGGGGCGATCTGGTGTTCTTCCAGCCGCACAGCGCGCCGGGCGTGTATGCACGGGCGTTTCTCGAAGGGCGCCTCTCCGAGCAGGATTTGATGCACTATCGGCAAGAGCTGACCGCGCCCGCCGCTGGCGCGCAGGGCTTGTCGAGCTACCCGCACCCGTGGTTGATGCCCGACTTCTGGCAGTTCCCCACGGGCTCGATGGGCATCGGGCCGATCAGCAGCATCTACCACGCGCGCTTCATGCGCTACCTCACGCACCGCAACCTGCTCGATTGCGGCGGCCGCAAAGTGTGGGGCGTGTTTGGTGACGGCGAGATGGACGAGCCCGAGAGCACCAGCGCGCTCACCTTGGCTTCGCGCGAAGGCCTG
Source organism: Giesbergeria sp. (assembly GCA_030690515.1). Lineage (GTDB taxonomy): Bacteria > Pseudomonadota > Gammaproteobacteria > Burkholderiales > Burkholderiaceae_C > Simplicispira. The sequence goes on along the minus strand of JAUYGP010000180.1, from coordinate 620 downwards.
GACAACCTGGTCTGGGTGGTCAACTGCAACCTGCAGCGGCTCGATGGCCCGGTGCGCGGCAACGGCCGCATCATCGACGAGCTGGAGCGCCTTTTCGCCGGAGCGGGCTGGAACGTCATCAAGCTGGTGTGGGGCAGCGACTGGGATGGTCTGTTTGCCCGCGACCTCACAGGCGCCTTGGCACGTGCTTTAGAGGGCACGGTCGACGGCCAGATGCAGACCTTTGCGGCCAAGGACGGGCGCTTCAACCGCGACAACTTCTTTGGCCAGAACCCCGCGCTGGCCGCGCTGGCCCAGGGCATGACGGACGAGCAGATCGACCGCTTGAAGCGCGGTGGCCACGACCTGGTAAAAATCCACGCTGCCTACGCCGCAGCCAGCGCACACAAGGGCCAACCCACCGTCATCCTTGCCCACACCAAGAAGGGCTACGGCATGGGCACGGCCGGGCAGGGCAAGATGACAACGCACAGCCAGAAGAAGCTCGACGGTGCCGATCTGATCGAATTTCGCAACCGCTTCAACCTGCCGCTCACCGACGAACAAGCCACCAGCCTGGCCTTCTACAAGCCCGCCGAGGACAGCGCCGAGATGCAGTACCTGCGCAGCCACCGCCAGCA
>JAUYGP010000171.1 GCA_030690515.1 Giesbergeria sp. | reverse complement strand
AGCGAGGCGCGCTGCCCGGCGCGGCAGTGCAGCGGCACCACCGGTTGGCCGTGATCCAGAGTGATCTGGAGCATGTGGGTGGCTGGAGAGAGATCGAGAAGGTTTTTCATGCCATTCACTGTGCGTGCGAAGCCGCCCCTGCAACAGCCACAGCGCGTGGCTATGTGGTGCAGCACAGATGCTCTGCGCAGACCATCTGTGCTGCCTGAACTGGGGTGTATCTGTATGGATGGCGCTGGCGTGAACCGATACAGAATGCGGTATGGCCCTCGATGATTCACCGCCGCTTTATTTGCAGATCGCCACCCAGATGGCCGAATTGATCCGCAATGGCTCCTTGGGGCGCGGCTCGCGCATGCCCTCGGTACGCGCACTGGCCCGCCAGCGCGGCGTGGCGCAAAGCACGGTGGTGCAGGCCTACCACTGGCTGGAAGATGCGCGCCTGGTCACCGCACGGCCCCGCTCGGGCTATTTCGTCGCTGCGCGGCCCGTGGCGCTGCCCGAACCCAGCGTTTCGCGGGGGCTGCGCCGCCCGCGTGACGTGTCGGTGGACTGGCTGGGTCAGCGCATTCTGGGTACGCCGCATCCGGCCGACGTCGTTTCGTTCAGCAGTGGCACGCCGGGGCCCGACCTGCTCGACGTAGACCGTGTGCGCCGCGCCGTCACCCGTTCGGCCCAGCGCCACCGGCAATTGCTGTGCACCTATCCTTCATCGAACGGGCATGAAGATGCCCGCCGGGCCATCGCGCGGTATGCGGTGGGGCTGGGGTGCAGCCTGGACCCAGAGCGCATCCTCATCACCGGCGGCTGTATGGACAGCATCAACCTGTGCCTGCGCGCGGTGACGCAGCCGGGGGATGTGGTTGCGCTGGAGTCACCCACACATTTCTCATTTCTGGAGGTGCTGCAGGGCTTGCACCTCAAGGCGTTGGAAATCCCCACGCACCCCCGGCATGGCATCTCGCTTGACGCGTTGCAACTGGCGTTGGAGACGCAGCCCGTCAAAGCCCTGCTGGTCGTGCCCACGCTGAGCAACCCGCTGGGCGCCTGCATGCCGCAAGGCGAGCGCCGCCGCCTGGCGCAACTGGCTGCGCAGCATGGCCTGGCGGTGATCGAGGACGCCGTTTACAGCGACCTGGCCGAGCAGGACGAGCACCGGCGCTCCGTCAAATCCTACGATGCCACGGGCCATGTGATGCTGTGCGACTCGTTCTCCAAGACGCTGGCCCCCGGTCTGCGCCTGGGTTGGGTTGAGGCGGGGCGTTGGACCGAACCCCTGCGCCGCATCAAGGACATGCAGGCGGGTGGACAGTCGCCGGTGCTGGAGCTTGCGCTGGCCGACCTCATCGGGCAGACCGGCCACGCCGCCGCCATGCGCCAGCTGCGCACGGCCATTGCCGCGCGCATGGACGAGGTGCGCGGGGTGATTGCGACGTCCTTCCCGCCGGGCACCCGGGTCAGCGACCCGCCCGGGGGCTTGCTGTTCTGGTTGGAGTTGCCCCGCGGTGTGGACACCGTGCAAATGCACCAGGCCTTTCTGGCCGAGCGCATTCTTGTGCCGCCCGGTACGGTGTTCGGTACGGGGGGGCGCTTTCGCAATTGCCTGCGCATTGGCGTGGGGGGCGACTGGACCGCCGACCATGTGCGTGCTTTGCGTCGCGTGGGTGAGCTGGCCTGCAGCATGGCGGCCGCGCCGCGCAAGGCCGCCTAAAATTACACGAACTTCGTGATGCACGAAGTTCGTGTAAAATCATGCGCCATGAAGAACATCACCGTCTCTATGGACGATGCCGCCGCTGAGTGGGTCCGCATCGAGGCAGCCAAACGCGGTAGCAGCGTGTCGCGGTTGCTCGGTGAGTGGTTGGCCGAGAAGATGCGCCAGGAAGACGCCTACGCCCAGGCCATGCGCGAGGCGCTGGGTTTTGAGACCTGGGGCGCTTCCAGTGGCCCTTACGTTCCGCGCAACATTCTCTTTGATCGCTGAGTGATGGCGACCGTTCCGATTTTTGTCGATACCGAAGTGCTCCTCGCCAGCGTCGACGAGCGTGACTCTGCCCGCCAGGCGCGCGCTCGCGAATGGCTGCGCTTTTGCTGGGAGACGCGCAGTGGGCGCATCAGCTCGCAGGTGCTCAACGAACTGTACAACCAGGCCATACAGCGTTTTTCGGGCCCTCATGTCCTGCCGCAGGTGCGTGCCCAGGTGCGCCGCCTGCGCGTCTGGTTGCCGCCGCACCTGGATGCCTACACCGTCGACGGTGCCTGGGATCTGCAAGACCGCCACGGCCTGGGCTACTGGGATGCGCTGATCCTCTCGTCCGCCCACCAGCAGGGCTGTCGCTACCTGCTGACCGAGGCCCTGCCGCACGACCAGCCCCTGGATGCCGTGCGCCCGATCAATCCTTTCCTCGTGGCCCCTGCGGCACTGGACACCACCGAATGACCACCACCGATCAAGCCCTGAACCGCATCCGCCCCGACGTCCGCGCCATGCATGCCTACGCCGTGCAATCGGCCGAAGGGTTGCTGAAGATGGATGCCATGGAAAACCCCTTCAGCCTGCCGCCGACGCTGCAGGCTGCACTGGGCCAGCGCCTGGGGAGCCTCGCGCTCAACCGCTATCCCGGTGCCCGCAACGACGATTTGCGTGCGGCGCTGGCGCGCCACGCGGGCATGCCCGACGGCCATGCGCTGATCCTGGGCAATGGCTCGGACGAACTCATCACCTTGCTGGCGCTGGCCTGCGCCCAGCCGGGCGCCAAAGTGCTGGCGCCGGTGCCGGGCTTTGTCATGTACGCCATGAGCGCGCAGTTGCAGGGGCTGGGTTTTGTCGGTGTGCCGCTGACGCCCGACTTTGCACTGGATGAAGCGGCCATGCTGGCTGCCATTGCAGAGCATCGCCCGGCCATCACCTACATCGCCTATCCCAACAACCCCACGGCCACGCTGTGGGACGAGGCGGTGGTGCAGCGCATCGTGGATGCCGTCGGTGCATGCGGCGGTATCGTCGCGATGGACGAGGCCTACCAGCCTTTCGCCAGCCGCACTTGGCTCGATCGCATCCGCGCAGAACCCGCGCGCAACAGCCATGTGCTGTTGATGCGCACGCTCAGCAAGTTTGGCCTCGCCGGTGTGCGCCTGGGCTACCTCATCGGCCCGGCGCCACTGGTGGGCGAAATCGACAAGGTGCGCCCGCCCTACAACGTGAGCGTGCTCAATTGCGAGGCCGCGCTGTTTGCGCTGGAACATGCCGAAGTATTTGCCGAGCAGGCACGCGAACTGCGCGCGCAGCGCGAGGTGCTGCTGGCGGCTCTGCGCAGCATGCCTGGCATTTTGAAATGCTGGGACAGCGAGGCCAACATGGTGCTGGTGCGCGTGCAGGATGCTGCCCGCACCTTTGCCGGTATGCGTGAGCGCAAGGTCCTGATCAAGAACGTTTCTACAATGCACCCCATGCTGGCAAATTGCCTGCGCCTGACAGTCGGCTCTGCCGACGACAATGCGCGCATGTTGCAAGCACTCCAGGCCTCACTATGACCTCCTCCGCACTCGTACCCTCCGCCTCCACCGACCGCACGGCCGAAGTCAGCCGCAATACCGCCGAGACGCGCATCACGGTGCGGCTGAACCTCGACGGCACGGGCCAGTCCAGCCTGCACACCGGCATTGGTTTTTTTGACCACATGCTCGAACAGATCGCACGCCACGGCCTGATCGACCTGGAGGTGCACGCCGAGGGCGACCTGCACATCGACGGCCACCACACGGTGGAAGACGTGGGCATCACCATCGGCCAGGCGTTCGCGCGTGCTGTGGGCGATAAAAAGGGTATTCGCCGCTATGGCCATGCTTATGTGCCGCTCGACGAAGCGCTCTCGCGCGTGGTGATCGATCTCTCTGGCCGCCCCGGCTTGGTGCTGAACATTCCGTTCACCAGCGGCATGATCGGCGCATTCGACACCCAGCTCACACACGAATTTTTCCAAGGCTTCGTCAACCACGCGGGCGCCACGCTGCACGTGGACAACCTGCGTGGCGTGAACGCGCACCACCAGTGCGAAACCGCGTTCAAGGCCTTTGCGCGCGCCCTGCGCGCCGCCGTGGAGCGCGACCCGCGCAGTGCCGGTACCATTCCGTCGACCAAAGGGTCGCTCTAAAAATTTTAGGTAAAATAAGGCTCAACCGCTTATCTGGTGTGCGCTAGCAGCTATGAATTCAGTAGTAAAAACCGTGGCGGTCGTGGACTATGGCATGGGCAACCTGCGCTCGGTGTCGCAGGCCGTGCAGGCCGCCGCAGAGGGCAGTGGCTGGCAGGTGGTCGTTACCTCGCGCCCTGAGGAAGTGCGCGCCGCCCAGCGCATCGTGCTGCCAGGGCAGGGTGCCATGCCCGACTGCATGCGCGAGCTGCACGAATCGGGGTTGCGTGATTCGGTACTGGAGGCCGCCGCCACCAAGCCGCTGTTTGGCGTGTGCGTAGGTATGCAGATGCTGCTCGACCACAGCGCCGAGGGCGACACGCCGGGCCTAGGCCTGATCCATGGCGAGGTTCTCAAATTTGATCTGGCAGGCCGCATCCAGCCCGATGGCAGCCGCTACAAGGTGCCGCAGATGGGCTGGAACCAGGTGCGCCAGCTGGCCCATGGTGGCGCGGTGCACCCGGTCTGGGCCGGGGTGCCTGACAACAGCTACTTCTACTTTGTGCACAGCTTTTATGCCCGGCCGTTGGAGGCGATCCACTGTGCAGGCGAGGCCGACTACGGTGGCGCTTTTGCTGCGGCGATCGCACGCGATAATATTTTCGCCACGCAATTCCACCCGGAAAAAAGCGCTGAACACGGCTTGCAGCTGTACCGCAATTTCCTGCACTGGAATCCGTGATCGCTTGCATTCACCGCCCGGTGCCGTTACAAGTTCGTTTCTCCGTCCTTTATCTCCGTTTGGGCTGAACCTGTCGAAGCCCCTTTTTTTCCGAACCCA
>JAUYGP010000165.1 GCA_030690515.1 Giesbergeria sp. | reverse complement strand
CAGCCCCATAGCCCAGCTATGGGGCAAAAAGACGGTGTTCTCGAAGAGCGGCGAAGCCAAAAATGGACCGCTGCGGCCGATTTGCAGCCGACGATTTCTAAGTCCGACAGCCTCCTAGACATGGGCCAGCACCTGATACGGCGCGAACGCTTGGGCGTACCGCAAAGTGCGCGCGATGTCTTTGCACTGCTGGCGCAAGGCGGCTGGATCGCTCCCGCCCTCGCCGATGGGTTGAAGCGCATGGTGGGCTTTCGCAACATTGCGGTGCACGATGACAAAGCCCTTCAGCTTCCCATTACCGTAGCCATCATCGAGAAGCATCTTGACGAATTTTTGCAGTACAGCCAGGCCGTATTGCTTGGGCGCCCCAACGCGTGATGTCTTCTGTGGCGCCTTCCCTTTCCCCTTCGCGCCGCGCCTGGCTGCGGTTCAAGCGCAGCCGCCTGGGCTATTGGAGCCTGGTGGTTTTTTGCGTGCTGGTGGCGCTGAGTTTGTGCGCAGAGCTGGTCAGTAACGACCGGCCGCTGGTTGTGCGCTACGAGGGGCAGACCTATTTCCCGATGCTCAAGGACTACCCGGAAACCACCTTTGGCGGTGACTTTCTCACGCCCACCGATTACCTTGATCCCTTCATTCAGCAAAAGCTCAATGCGGGTAGCAACTGGGCGCTCTATACCCTCAACCCCTACGGCCCGAACACGCTCAATTACTTTGCCAAAGCGCCCAACCCTTCGGGCCCCACGCCGGATAACTGGCTGGGCACGGACGACCGGGGGCGCGATTTGGCGGCGCAGCTGCTCTATGGTTTTCGCGTGAGTGTGTTGTTCGCGCTGGCGCTCACTTTCACTGGCGTGCTGTTGGGGGTGATCACCGGCGCCATCCAGGGTTTTTTTGGTGGAAAGACCGACCTTGCGTTCCAGCGCTTCATCGAGATATGGGGCGCCATGCCTGAGCTGTATCTGCTCATCATCTTCAGTGCCGTTTTTGCACCCAGCATTTCGCTGCTGCTCATCCTGCTCAGCCTGTTTGGGTGGATGGGCCTGTCGGACTATGTGCGTGCCGAATTTCTGCGCAATCGCCAGCTCGACTACGTGAAGGCGGCACGCGCCCTGGGTGTGGGCAATGCGCAAATCATCTGGCGCCACATCCTGCCCAACAGCCTCACGCCGGTCGTCACGTTTTTGCCGTTTCGCATGAGTGCGGCCATCCTGTCGCTGACATCGCTCGATTTTCTGGGTCTGGGTGTACCGCCGGGTACGCCGTCGCTGGGTGAGCTGCTCAGCCAGGGCAAGAACAATATCGATGCGTGGTGGATATCGCTGTCCACCTTTGCGGTGCTCGTGGTCACGCTGCTGCTGCTCACGTTTATGGGCGACGCGCTGCGTGATGCGCTCGACCCACGCAAGGCCGACAAATGATTGCCGCAGCGAATATCCCTCTATTGCAAGTGCGCGACCTGCATGTCCGCTTTGGTGCCAAGGACGTGGTGCGCGGCGTGAACTTTGACATCGCAGCGGGCGAGAAGCTGGCGCTGGTGGGCGAGTCGGGTTCGGGCAAAACCATCACGGCGCTCAGTCTGCTGCGCTTGGCGGGCGATGCAGTGGTTCAAGGCAGCGCAGTGTTCAAAGGCCGCGACCTGCTGCAGTTGTCTGAACGCGAAATGCGAGGCGTGCGCGGCGGTGATATCGCGATGATTTTTCAGGAGCCCATGACGGCGCTCAACCCGCTGATGACGGTGGGCCGACAGATCAGTGAGGTATTGGAGCTAAAACAGGCGCTTTCGCAGGCGCAGTCATGGCAAGCTGCTATCGAATTGATTGCAAGCACCGGCATTCCCGAGCCCGAGCGGCGCGCCGCTGCCTTCCCGCACCAGCTCTCAGGCGGGCAACGCCAGCGCGCCATGATTGCCATGGCCCTGGCCAGCCGACCGGCGCTGCTGCTGGCGGATGAGCCGACCACCGCGCTCGACGTCACGCTGCGCGGTCAAATTCTTGACCTGCTGGCTGACCTGCAGCGCCAGACGGGGATGGCCGTGCTGCTCATCACGCACGACCTCAATCTGGTGCGCCGTTTTGCCGACCGCGTGGCGGTGATGGAGCAGGGTGTGCTGGTGGAGCAGGGCGATGTCGCCAAAGTATTTGCCGAGCCTGCGCACGCCTACACGCGGCGCCTGATTGCCAGTCAACCCAAGCGTGACGTGGATGAGGGCGAGCCCGATGCACAAGCATCCCCGGTGTTGCAAGCGCAGAACCTGCGCGTGGTTTACCCCACACCTTTGCCGGGGGTGCGTGGCTGGTTCAAGAAGGGGGAGTTTGTAGCGCTGCACGGGGCGGACCTGCGTCTGTTCCCCGGCCACACGTTGGGTGTGGTGGGGGAATCGGGGTCAGGTAAATCGACGCTGGCGCAAGCACTGTTGGGCCTGCTGCCCTACCAAGGTGCCGTAGAAGTGGCCGGCCGCACCTGGCAGGCTCCGGCCGCGCGCAACACCAAGCCGAACCAGCGTCTGCGCCAACAGATTCAGGTGGTGTTCCAAGACCCGTTCTCGTCCCTCTCACCGCGCTTGACGGTGGAGGAGATCGTCGGTGAAGGCCTGCTCGTACATGAACCCGGTTTGCCCGCAGCCGAGCTGCGCCAGCGGGTGGAAGCGGCGCTGCATGAAGTGGGCTTGAGCGAAGAGCAGTTTCCCGGCCTGCTGGCGCGCTACCCGCACGAATTTTCTGGCGGCCAGCGCCAACGGTTGGCCATTGCGCGGGCGCTCATCGTGCAGCCGCAGGTGCTGGTGCTCGACGAGCCGACCAGTGCGCTCGACGTCACCATTCAGCAGCAAGTACTGGCCTTGCTGCAACGGCTGCAGCGTGACAAGGGCCTGAGCTATGTGCTCATCACCCATGACGTGGATGTGATCCGCGCCATGGCGCACCAAGTGTTGGTGATGAAAGACGGTGAAATCGTTGAAAACGGCCCGGTGGCACAGGTGCTTGATGCGCCGCGCCACCCTTACACCCAGCGACTGGTGGCCGCCGCTGGTGTGGTCGATATGAAGTTTCAGTAAAAAAGTGCCTCTAGCGCTTATGCAGTAAGCGCTGATAGCTATAAAAAATATAGTTACAGGCGGACCAATTTTTGTCAGTCCGGAGCGACCGGGTTGTCTCGCTGCACCACAGCACCTGCTGCACTTTGACGCCCAGCGCACCTGCCCTGTCCAGGCGTTTGTCTTTTATGCCCTGCGCCAGCATGGGCGTGCGCGACAGGATTCAAAAATAACCCAAGCGGCACAGTACCGTACGGGAGTGAGCCGTCTCGCCATGTACCGTGCCGGGTGAGGCTATCGGACTAAGTAGCGTGGCGGGGCGCCAAATGCGCACGGCGCCAGCGCTGGCCCACGGTGCGCACCAGCTCCAGCCAGGCCAGGCACAGCGCAATCAGTACAGCGGCGGCAGCAAGGCCCTGGTAGCCTGGCAATTCCAGTCCCATGAGCGCGCGAAGCCACGGGATGCCCAGCACGGCAATTAGCAGCAGGCCCATGCCGGCAGCCATGCCCCACAGCCAGGGGTTGCGGTCGGTGACGCCAAACCAGGCGGGGCGCGAGAGGTCACGGTTGGCCCAGATGAGCAGCATCACGCCCAGCACCAGCGTGCCAAACACCACGCTGCGCCCTTGCGCATGGCTCCAGCCCTGGTCGATCAGCCAGGCTTGCCCGGCCAGCAGAACAGCCGCCATGCCCAGGCCCTGCAAGACCGAGTAGAGCAGTGGCGCGGCTGCAAACGGCGAATCGGCGACTGGGCGCGGCGCGCGTTCCATCAGGTCTTCGGCCTCGGGCTCAGCCTCGAAAACGATGGAGCAAGCCGGGTCGATCAGCAACTCCAGCAGCACGATGTGTACCGGCAGCAGCAGCACGGGCCAGTGCAGCAGCGTGGGCACCAACGCCAAGGCGATGATGGGGATATGCACGGCGAAGACGAAGCGCACCGCCTTGCGGATGTTGTCGTCAATGCGTCGGCCCTGGCGGATGGCGGCGACGATGCTGGCAAAACTGTCGTCCAGCAGCACCAGC
>JAUYGP010000164.1 GCA_030690515.1 Giesbergeria sp. | reverse complement strand
ATCCAGGAATTCTGAATAGCCGATATGGCCCGCAGCCCCGACTGAGCGTGTGTCGAACTGTTTGAACACGGTGAACAACACCATGGCGATGACCAGCCATACGGCAACTTTTGAAAACCACTGATTGTTCAAGCGGAACTCCGGTGAGGGTGGCGAAAGGATTTCACGTTCTTAAATGGGATTGATTTTAGGCGTTTCAACCCAGCGCGGTGGTGCAATACCCCCTGGCATCCATAGGAGGAGCAAGGAATTACGAGAAAAACGCCAGGGATGCTTGGCCCCAAAACGGTTCAGGGCATATTTTTCAGACCGATGCCGACCAAAAAGGTTTCCGACGATTTGTCGCGCGACGCCTTGGGTTTGACCGGTTTGACAAGCCGAAAGGTCTCGCGGAACAACTGCACCAGCTCCGAATAGCCGGCCCCATGGAACAATTTGACGACCAATGCCCCCTCGGGCCGCAAGTGGGCGCAGGCAAATTCAACAGCCAACTCCACCAGAGGCGTGATGCGGGCGGCATCGGTCGATGCAATGCCGGTCAGGTTGGGCGCCATGTCCGACACCACGACATCGACCGGGCGACCTTGCAAGGCGGCCTCCAGTTGCGCCAGCACCTCGGGTTCACGGAAATCACCCTGCAGGAAGGCCACGCCCTCAATCGGCTCCATGGGAAGAATGTCGAGCGCGATGATGCAGCCATTGAGCATCCCCGCCGCTGCGCCCGATGGCGAAAGGCGGTGGCGCACATACTGGCCCCAGGCCCCAGGTGCACTACCCAGGTCCACCACGGTGGTGCCAGGCCGGATCAGGCCAAACTGTTCGTCGATTTCCTTGAGCTTGTAGGCCGCGCGCGTGCGAAACCCCTCTTTCTGCGCCAGTTTGACGTAGGTGTCGTTCACATGGTCGTTCAACCACGCCTTGTTAATTTTCTTGCTCTGGGATTTGACTTTCATGCTTCTTTCGTCCTGCCTCGATAATACGGCCCATGCCCCAAATTGAACTCACCTCTGCCGAGCGCCGCGAATACCGCGCTCAGGCCCACCATCTCAGCCCCGTCGTCCTCGTTGGCGGCGATGGCCTGACGCCCGGCGTGCGCAAGGAAATCGACGCTGCCCTCAACGCCCACGGCCTGATCAAGATCCGTGTCTTCAGCGACGACCGCGCTGCACGCGAACTGATGTACCAGGAACTGGCCGCCGAACTGAGTGCAGCCCCCATCCAGCACATCGGCAAACTGCTGGTGCTATGGCGCCCGCAGCCGGAAAAAATCAAAGCGCCGGACGAAGACCGCATGCCCGGCCCGCGCGACGTAAAAGTGCTCAAGTACAGCAAGCGCGGCGGCCAGCGCCCCGAGATCAAGCAGCTACGCGTGCTGGGAAACCAGCGCCTGACTTCCGGTGGCCAGATCAAACGCGCCAAAAAACGCAAGCCGACCTCGGTGAAAAAACGCCAGGCCGACTGACGCGATGACCGCTACCGCCGCCACGGCGCGCCAGCGCCATGTCATCTGCATGAAATGGGGCACCAAATACGGCCCCGAATACGTCAATCGCCTCTATGCCATGGTGCGCCGCCATCTCAGCGGCGACTTCCATTTTGTCTGCCTGACCGATGATGCCGTGGGCATCCGCCCCGAGGTGCAGTGCCTGCCCATCCCTCCACTGGACCTGCCCGCAGGCATTCCCGAGCGCGGCTGGAACAAACTGGCCACCTTCACCGCAGACCTGCATGGTTTGCGCGGCACGGCGCTGTTCCTGGATGTGGACGTGGTCGTCACCGGCAGCATGGACGATTTCTTCGCCCAGCCGGGTGAATTTCTCATCATCCACGACTACAAACGCCCCTGGCGCATTACCGGCAACTCTTCGGTCTACCGGTTCGAGCTGGGCGCGCACCCCGATGTGCTGGAATATTTTCGCGGGCATTTCAACGAAATCCGCCAGCAGTTCCGCAACGAACAGGCCTATCTGTCGGACTTCCTGCACAAGCAGGGCAAGCTGCAATACTGGCCATCGGAATGGTGCCCCAGCTTCAAGTACCACGGCATCCCCGCCTGGCCGACCAACTACTGGAAGGCGCCGTTTGTTCCCGCAGGTGCGCGGGTGGTCATCTTTCACGGTGAATGCAATCCACCTGACGCGCTGGCCGGACGACGCAATCGGCGCTTTCGTTTTATCCAGCCCGCCACGTGGGTGGCCGATCACTGGCACGAGTAAGAGCAGCGAAGAAGACGCCGCCAGCTCCCTCAGACAACCGGGGCCGCCGCCGGGGCACGCAGCGTGTGCCACAGGGTGGCCAGCGCGCATCCCCATTGCAGAGCGTACATCAGCGTGCCAACGCTGTGCCAGAGCCGCAGGTCCTGCCGCGCCACGATGCGCGGGGCCACACCAAACTGCACCAGAAGCGCCAGCAGAAGGCCAGCCACTATAAAAAACGTAGCTGATCGCGCCCATGGATAAAGCGTTACATCGCCTTTTGGCCTTGAAATCAGTAGCAGGAGCATGCCGCAGGCTACGGACACCCAGGTCTGCGCCGCAAACAGCCGTGCAGCCATGGCGCCCGCCATGGCTGGCGTGGGCAGGTGTACAAACAGCAAAGGCACGGCCAGAAAGCCAATGGCGCCCAAGCTCCCCCACCAAAGTGCGGCAAACAATGCGGGAAAACGGGCTGTCATGGCGCAGGCTCTGGCTGGTCAGGCGTAGCTGACGCCCACAATCTCATAGCGGCGAATGCCGCCTGGCGCCTGCACTTCGGCCGTGTCGCCCTCTTCCTTGCCGATAAGGGCACGTGCGATGGGGCTGGAGATGTTGATCAACCCCAGTTTCAGATCGGCCTCGTCCTCACCCACGATCTGGTAGGTCACGGCGTCGCCCGTGTTTTCGTCTTCCAGCTTCACGGTGGCGCCAAAAACCACCTTGCCTTCGGCATCAATGCTGCTGGGGTCGATGATCTGCGCCGCCGAGAGCTTACCCTCAACCTCCTGAATACGCCCCTCGATGAACCCCTGGCGGTCCTTGGCGGCTTCGTACTCGGCGTTCTCGCTCAGGTCACCCTGGGCGCGTGCCTCGGAAATAGCGGCAATGATGGCGGGTCGCTCCACCGTCTTGAGACGATGCAGTTCGGTCTTGAGCTTCTCGGCGCCGCGTTTGGTAATGGGAATGGTGGCCATTCGGTCAGTCTCCATCGGAGTGGTGTGCTGCGCGCCTTGCGCAGCTAAATCTGCGCGCCACGGTGCCCTGCGAGGGTGATGGCTGCGCCAAAAAGCAAACCGCCGCGCGATGTGCCGCGCGGCGGTTTGGGTTCATGCGGTCATTATGCCGTGTTTAGAACAACTTGAGGCCCGGAAAGCAGGTCACGCCAGCAATTGGGCATGCATCTCCTGCACGGAAATGACATCGAGCTGGTCCATGTGCTTCATGCCCTCGGCAGCGGCTTCAGCACCAAAGATGGTGGTGAAGGTAGTGACCCGCGCCAGCAGCGAGCTGGTACGAATGGCGCGCGAATCGGCAATGGCGTTGCGGCGCTCTTCGACCGTGTTGATGACCATGACGATTTCGTTGTTCTTGATCATGTCCACGATGTGCGGGCGCCCTTCCGTCACCTTGTTCACCACCTGCACCGGCACCCCGGCAGCAGCAATGGCGGCGGCCGTACCTTTGGTGGCCACGAGTTCAAAGCCCAGTTCGACCAGTTGGCGGGCAATGTCGACGGCGCGCGGCTTGTCGTTGTTCTTCACCGTAAGGAACACCTTGCCCGAGCGCGGCAGATTAGTGCCGGCGCCGATCTGGCTCTTCACAAACGCCTCGCCAAAGGTCTTGCCCACACCCATGACCTCGCC
>JAUYGP010000161.1 GCA_030690515.1 Giesbergeria sp. | reverse complement strand
GTCCTGACACCACACGATCTCGGTCGCCTTGGAGAAGCGCTTGAGTTCCGCCGCAAAGGCCTTGTGTGGGAACGGATACACCTGCTCAACGCGGATGATGGCCACGTCCAGGCTTTCCATTTCAGTACGGCGCTTGACCAGGTCGTAATACACCTTGCCCGAGCAGGCAATGATGCGCTTGACCTTGGCCGCGTTGCGCACCACATCCTGGTTCTGCTCCGGAATCACCGTCTGGAAACTGCCCTTGGTGAACTCAGACAACGGCGAGGCCGCATCCTTGTTGCGCAGCAGCGACTTCGGCGTCATGATGATCAGTGGCTTGCGCAGGTTGCGCACCATCTGGCGGCGCAGCACATGGAAGATCTGGCTGGCCGTGGTGGGCTGCACGATCTGCATGTTGGCATCGGCCGCCAGTTGCATGAAGCGTTCGAGGCGAGCCGAGCTGTGCTCGGGACCCTGGCCTTCGTAACCGTGCGGCAGCATCAGCGTGATGCCGTTGACGCGGCCCCACTTCACCTCGCCCGAAGCGATGAACTGGTCGATTACCACCTGTGCGCCGTTGGCAAAATCGCCGAACTGCGCTTCCCAGATCACCAGGGTATTGGGATCGTTCGATGCGTAGCCGTATTCGAAACCGAGTACCGCTTCTTCGGACAAGATGGAGTCAATGACGACGAACGGCGCCTGGTTGTCCGCCACGTTTTGCAGTGGAACATAGGAGCCCACATCCCACTTCTCGCGCTTCTGATCGTGAATGACTGCATGGCGGTGCGTAAAGGTGCCACGGCCGCAGTCTTCGCCCGACAAGCGCACCGGATAGCCGCTGGCCACCAGCGAAGCAAACGCCATGTGCTCACCCATGCCCCAGTCCACCGGATGCTCGCCCCGGCCCATGGCTGCACGGTCGTCATAGACTTTTTTGACCAGGGAATGCGGGGATACCGATTCCGGAATCGTCGTGATCTTCTCGGCCAGGCGCTTCCATTCAGCCAGCGGAATGGCCGTATCGCCGACATCTGTCCACTTCTTGCCCAGGAACGGGCTCCAATCCACGGCGTACTTGCTCTTGAAGTTGGTCAACACCGGGTCTACCGTGTGCTTGCCCGCATCCATGGCGGCACGGTAGGCCTTCGCCATGTCGTCGCCCAAGGTTTCGCCCATGCCTTGTGTGGCCAACCGATCGGCGTACAGCTTGCGCGTGCCAGGATGCTGGCCAATCTTCTTGTACATCAAGGGTTGGGTCAGGCTGGGGGTATCCTGCTCGTTGTGGCCGAGCTTGCGGAAGCAGATGATGTCCAGCACCACGTCCTTGCGGAACTCCATGCGGAATTCCAGCGCCAGTTGCATCGCCAGCACCACGGCTTCTGGATCGTCGCCATTGACGTGCAGAACCGGCGACTCGATCATCTTCACGATGTCGGTGCAGTACAGCGTGGAGCGCATGTCGCGTGGGTCAGAGGTCGTGAAACCGATCTGGTTGTTGATGATGATGTGCACCGTGCCGCCCGTGGAATAGCCACGGGTCTGGGCCAGTGCCAGTGTTTCTTGGTTGACACCCTGACCCGCAAAGGCCGCGTCGCCATGCACCAACACAGGCAGTACCTGTTTGCCATGGGGGTCTGCTCGGCGGTCCATGCGGGCCCGCACCGAGCCCTCGACCACCGGATTGACAATTTCCAGGTGAGAAGGGTTAAACGCGAGCGTCAAATGCACCGGGCCGCCGCGCGTGCTGACGTCAGAGCTAAAGCCCTGGTGGTACTTCACATCGCCGGAGGGCAGATCTTCTGGAGCGGTGTGATCGAACTCTGCAAACAGGTCTTTGGGCATCTTGCCCAGGGTGTTGACGAGCACGTTCAGACGGCCACGATGGGCCATGCCAATCACAATTTCCTGGACACCCTGTTCACCCGCCGCGTTGATCAGCTCATCCATTGCAGCAATGAAGCTCTCGCCGCCTTCCAGCGAGAAACGCTTCTGGCCGACGTATTTGGTATGCAGAAAGCGCTCAAGGCCTTCGGCAGCTGTCAGGCGATCCAGAATGCGCTTTTTTCGCTCGGCACTGAAGTTGGGCTTGCTGCGGATACTTTCGAGCTTTTGCTGCCACCAGCGCTTCTGGTTCTGGTCTGTGGCATACATGAACTCGGCGCCAATCGCGCCGCAATAGGTTTCGCGCAGTGCATTGAGCAACTCGCGCAGCGGCATGGTTTCCTTGCCGAAGAAGGTATTGCTGGTGTTGAACACCGTTTCCTGGTCAGCGTCCTTGAAATCGTAGAACCCGGCTTCAAGCTCGGGAATTTCAGGTCGCTCGGTACGCTTGAGCGGGTCGAGGTCGGCCCAGCGCTGACCCACATTGCGGTAGGCAGCGATAAGCTGCTGCACACTGACCCGTTTGCGGCCCATTTCCGGGTCGCTGGCCACCACGACCTTGGTACCACCCTGCTTGGCGCGCTCAGCAAAGGCATTGACGACCGGCATGTGGGGCACGTCCTTGGCATTGCTGCCATCCACCGCAGGCACGTGCTGCAGGGCATCGAAATACTCGCGCCACGTGTCGGGTACGCTACCGGGGTTGGCTAGGTAGTTTTCGTACATTTCCTCGACGTAGGGCGCATTGCCGCCGAAGAGGTAGGTGTTGCCTTGATAGGCTTGATAGACGGACGTTGTCTCGCTCATATTCCGCTGACCTCCGCTCTCCTTGGGAAAGCATTTGGTGGTTTAACAAACCTTCCGCGGCACGGCTGAACCGGTTGGCGGATGCGACTGTGGCTGGGGAAGGGCCTGGTACGGACGACATTGTGCCACTGATCAGTGCCAAAGGCAGCGACCCGCCCTCCACCAGC
>JAUYGP010000157.1 GCA_030690515.1 Giesbergeria sp. | reverse complement strand
GCTGGTGGCCGTGGCCTTGTTTCTGGTGTTTGCCGTACTGGACGCCATCAGCCTGCCTGCGCTGGTGCGCAACCAAATCCTGGCCCTGCGCCTGGGCCTGATGATCCCAGTGCTTTTCCTGGCCTGGCTGGCGACGTACCAGGCGTGGCTGCACAAGCACCTGCAATGGATTGGCGCCATTGCCGCGCTGATCTGCGGCCTGGGTGTGGTGGGCATCATCTGGGTGGCCCGGGTGCATGCCTTTCCTTTGCCTTACGAAGGCATCATCCTGGTCACCTTCTTCTTCTACTTTCTGACCGGGCTGCGTTTTCTACCGGCGGTGCTGTGCGGCTGGATCACGTTCGTGGCTTACGTGGGCATGGAACTGCACACCGGCCTGGCAGGCCATGTGTTGCTGTACAACGCCTTCTTCCTGGGCACGGCCAATGTGATCGGCACGGTCGGCAACTACTTCCTGGAATCCGCCATGCGCCAGAACTTCCTGTCGCAAAGGCTGTTGCAGGATATGGCCGAAAAAGACTTCCTGACCGGGTTGCTCAACCGCCGCGCCTTCAGTGCCCGGGCCGACTGCACCTGGCGCCAGGCCCTGCGCGAGAAGCACGCGCTGGGCGTTGTGATGATGGATGTCGATTTTTTCAAGCGCTACAACGACCACTATGGCCATGCCGAAGGCGACGAAACCCTGAAAAAGGTGGCCCAGGTGATGGGCAGCCACGCCCGCAGACCCCTGGACATCGTGGCCCGCTATGGCGGCGAGGAGTTCGTGGGGCTTTGGTACAACCTCAGCGAAGCCGACATGCAGACCATCCTGGAGAGCCTGCGTACCGACATCGCCGCGCTGCAAATCCCCCATTCCTCATCGGACGTGGCCCCCCATGTCAGCCTCAGCATCGGGCTGGCTTATCTGCAGCCACAGGCCCACCACACGCTGGACGATGCCCTGCGCCTGGCCGACGTGGCCCTCTACCTGGCCAAGGAGCAAGGGCGCAACCGCGTGGTACTCAAAACGCCAGAGGCCAGCTAGTGCACATTCCGCATAAAAACGGTTATAACGCCCGTCTTTCAAGCGCTTAAAGCTACCAAATGAGGAGCAAAAAGTATCAGCGCAAACCAGTCCCACTGGCGCCTTCAGTCCGCTGAATCAGCTCGATCTTGTAGCCGTCGGGGTCCGTCACAAAGGCAATCACGGTGCTGCCGCCCTTGACAGGTCCCGCCTCGCGCGTCACGTTGCCGCCTGCAGCCTTGATCTTGTCGCAGGCCGCATAGGCATCGGGCACGCCCAGGGCAATATGACCATAGCCATTGCCGTGGTCGTAGCTCTCGGTGCCCCAGTTGTAGGTCAGCTCAATCTCGGCCTGGCCGGGGTTGCCGCCCTCAAAACCCAAGAAGGCGAGCGAGTACTTGTAGTCGGGGTTCTCGGACTGGCGCAGCAATTGCATGCCC
>JAUYGP010000129.1 GCA_030690515.1 Giesbergeria sp. | reverse complement strand
TGAGGTGGAATTGGCCAGCGCAAAGATGCCGCCCATGCGTTGCACGGTCTTGTCCACGATGGACAACCCCAGGCCCGCGCCGGCTGCTGCTGTGCGCGCCGCGTCGCCGCGGAAGAACGGCTTGGTCAGGCTGGCCAGTTGCTCGGGAGGAACGCCAGCGCCATGGTCGCGCAGCTTGAGCAGTACCCAGTCCTCTCGCCCTTTGGCGGCAATGTCCACCTGTGTGATGCCGGTGTCGGCCGATTTGCCGTAGCGGCGCGCGTTCTCCAGCAGGTTGGAGATGATGCGGGCGAGCTCTACCTCGTCGGCCAATACATTCAGATCTTCAGGGATGGCGGTGTGGATCTGCAGTTCGCGGTGGTCCTGCACGGCATACACGCATGACGACACGACCGCATGCAGGTTGACCGGTGTGAGGGTGACATGGTCGGGCCGCGCGTAATCCAGAAACTTGTCGATGGTGGCGTCAAGCTGCACGATGTCGGCCACCATGTGTTCACGGGCCACTTCGTCGTTCACACTCATTTCGGTTTCGAGTCGCAAACGCGCCAGGGGGGTGCGCAGATCGTGTGAAATGCCGGCCAGCATGACGGCGCGGTCCTGCTCCAGCTTGGCCAGTTTTTGCGCCATGCGGTTGAAGCCGATGTTGACCTCCCGGATCTCGCTGGTGACCGCCTCCTCGTCCAGGTGGCTGGCTGCAAAATCGCCGTCGCGCACGCGGTTGGCGGCATACGATAGCTGTTTGAGTGGCTGGTTGATCAGCCGCGCGATGGCGGCCGCGCCGGCCAGCGACAGTGCAGCAGCGGTGACCAGCCAGATCATCCAGGTGCGCCCGCCAGCGGGGCTGAAGCGCGAGCGATCCATCAGCAGCCAGTTCGGATCGCCATTGATGGTGAAGCCCACCCACAGGCCCGCTTCGTTGTTCACGCTCTGGGCCACGATGGTGTCCGGGCCCAGGCGGTGGGTGAGTTGCTCGGTCAGGCGCTGGCCCAGGGCCGAGTCGTCTAGGGCTTCGAAGCGGTCGCCGGGTTCGCGCGGCAGGATGCGCACGCCCTCCTGGTCGGCCATGGTTTTGATGAGCGAGACGCGTGCGATACCGTCGGCATGCACCAGTGCTGCGCGGCTCAGGTTGACGAGCGAGGCGATTTGCTGGGCTGTTTGCAGTGCACGTGGCTCAAATTCCAGCGCCCGCAGCGTTTGCAGCCAGGCCAGGATGCTGCCCACCAGCAGCACGCTCAGCAGGAAGAAGGTGCGCCAGAACAGGTTCAGGCCGACCCGCGCGCGCGCCTCCCTGCGCCGTTCGGTGTATTCGAGGGGCGCAGGGCTGGTGGCTTCGCTGTCTAGCGGGCGGGGTCGTTTCATAGGGGCGGGTAGGGGATCAGCTGGTGCCGTCCGGAACAAAGACATAGCCTACGCCCCACACCGTCTGGATGTAGCGCGGTGCGGCGGCGTCGTCTTCGATGAGCTTGCGCAGGCGGGAGATCTGTACGTCCAGGCTGCGGTCGAAGGGCTCGAACTCGCGGCCGCGCGCCAGCAGGGCCAGCTTCTCGCGCGAGAGCGGTTGGCGCGGGTGGCGCACGAGGGCCTTGAGCATGGCGAACTCGCCCGTGGTCAGCGGCAGTTCCTCGCCGTTCTTTTGCAGGGCGCGGGTGCCCATGTCAAAGCTGAACGGACCGAAGGTGACGACTTCGTTGTCGCCCGACGGGGCGCCCGGTGCCTCCTGGGGCGGACGGCGGCGCAACACAGCGTGGATGCGGGCGAGCAGTTCGCGCGGGTTGAAGGGCTTGCCCAGGTAGTCGTCGGCACCCACCTCCAGGCCTACGATGCGGTCCACGTCTTCGCCCTTGGCGGTCAGCATGACGATGGGCGTGCGGTCGTTGGCGGCACGCAGGCGGCGGCAGATCGACAGGCCGTCTTCGCCCGGCATCATCAGGTCGAGCACGATCAGATCTACCGTGTCGCGCAGCAAAATGCGGTTGAGCGCCTTTCCATCCTCTGCCAGGATGACTTCCAGCCCTTCCTGCGTCAGGTAGCGCCGCAGCAGATCACGGATGCGGGCATCGTCGTCCACTACCAAAATCTTGTCGGGGCGGGTGCTTGTTGTGGCCATGGTTTACCTCGGTCCAATTTGTAACAGCGGCCATTGTTACCAGTTTGTGGGCGAAAAACCGGGGGTACAGCATGGGTCTGACCAACGGTTACAAGTTTTGCCGGGCGCGCACAGAGTTTTTCGAGAATGCGGCATCGGCTGACATCGGGGGCCATCCATCTCCGGTATGTTGCGGTGCAGCCCTTTTTTTGTCTGGACCCAAAAACATGAACATTGCTATTAGAACAATAGCTGCTTGCGCTTTGATTGCAAGCGCTGGAGCGGTTTTTTCTCATGAATCGAACATGCCGCCGCTGAATGTGCTGCAGCTGTCGGCCTCGGGTTCGGTGGAGGTGCAGCAGGATCTGCTGGTGCTCACGCTCGGCACTTCGCGCGATGGCAAGGAGGCCGGGGCCGTGCAGTCCCAACTGCGCCAGGCGCTGGAGGCGGCCCTGCAGGAGGCGCGTCGCAGTGCCGAACCCGGCAAGATGGACGTGCGCACCGGCCAATTCAGCCTGTACCCGCGCCACGGAAAG
>JAUYGP010000119.1 GCA_030690515.1 Giesbergeria sp. | reverse complement strand
AAATACCCCGCCATTTCACCCCATGATGAACACCCTATACCGCCGCCCCTTGCCCGGCACCAGCCTGGACTACTTCGACGCCCGCGAGGCCGTTGACACCCTGCAACCCGGCGCCTGGGCCCAGCTCCCCTACACCGCCCGCGTGCACGCTGAAAACATCGTGCGCCGGGCCGACCCGGCCATCGTGAGCGACAGCCTGGTGCAGCTGATCGAGCGCAGGCGCGACCGCGACTTCCCGTGGTACCCGGCGCGGGTGGTGTGCCATGACATCCTGGGGCAAACCGCCCTGGTCGACTTGGCGGGCCTGCGCGATGCCATCGCGTCGGCCGGTGGCGACCCCGCACAGGTGAACCCCGTAGTGCCCGTGCAATTGATTGTGGACCACTCGCTGGCCGTGGAATGTGGTGGTTTTGACCCCGACGCTTTCACCAAGAACCGCGCCATTGAAGACCGCCGCAACGAGGACCGGTTTCACTTCATCGAGTGGACCAAAAAAGCCTTTGCCAACATGCAGGTCATCCCGGCGGGGAACGGGATCATGCACCAGATCAACCTCGAAAAAATGGCGCCCGTGGTGGGCGTTCTCGACGGCGTGGCCTACCCCGACACCTGCGTGGGCACTGACAGCCACACCCCCCATGTCGACGCGCTGGGCGTGATCGCTGTGGGCGTGGGCGGCCTGGAGGCCGAGAACGTGATGCTGGGCCGCGCATCGTGGATGCGCCTGCCCGACATCGTGGGCGTGCACCTCACCGGGCAGCGCGAAAGCGGTATCACCGCCACCGACGTGGTGCTGGCGCTGACCGAGTTCTTGCGCCAAGCCAAGGTGGTCGGCGCCTACCTGGAGTTTTATGGCGACGGCGCACGCAGCCTCACCATTGGCGACCGCGCCACCATCTCCAACATGGCGCCCGAATACGGCGCCACGGCGGCGCTGTTCAGCATTGACGAGCAAACGCTGGCCTACCTGCGCCTGACCGGGCGCGAAGCCGCCCAGGTGCAGCTGGTCGAAACCTATGCAAAGCAGGCCGGGCTGTGGGCCGACACGCTGCAGGGCGTGGTGTACGAACGCACGCTCACGTTCAACCTCTCGAACGTGGTGCGCAACCTGGCCGGTCCCTCCAACCCCCACGCCCGCGTGGCCACAACCGACCTGGCCGCCAAAGGCATTGCCGGGCCGTGGAGCCTGCCCGCCGCAGGCACGGGCACCCTGCCCGACGGCGCCGTGGTCATTGCCGCCATCACCAGCTGCACCAACACATCCAACCCGCGCAACGTGATCGCCGCCGCACTGCTCGCGCGCAACGCCAATCGGCTGGGCCTGGCGCGCAAGCCCTGGGTCAAATCATCGCTGGCGCCGGGCTCCAAGGCGGTCGAGCTGTATCTGAAGGAAGCGGGCCTGCTGACCGAGCTGGAGGCGCTGGGCTTTGGCATCGTCGGTTTTGCCTGCACCACCTGCAACGGCATGAGCGGCGCGCTCGACCCCGCCATCCAGCAAGAAATCATCGACCGCAAGCTGTATGCCACGGCCGTGCTCTCGGGCAACCGCAACTTTGATGGCCGCATACACCCCTATGCCAGCCAGGCGTTTTTGGCATCGCCCCCGCTGGTGGTGGCCTACGCCATTGCAGGCACTGTGCGTTTTGATATTGAAAAAGACGTGCTGGCCGTGGTCGATGGCGAGGAGATTCGCCTGCAAGACATTTGGCCCAGCGACGAAGAAATCGACGCCGTGGTGCAGGCCGCCGTCAAACCCGAGCACTACCGCGCGGTGTATGAGCCCATGTTCACCCTCCACAAAGACGATGGCGACACCGTGGCCCCGCAATACGACTGGCGCCCGCAATCCACCTACATCCGCCGCCCGCCGTATTGGGACACCGAAGGCGTGGGCGCCCTGGCGGCCAGCCCGCGCACCTTGAAGGGCATGCGCCCGCTGGCCATCCTGCCCGACAACATCACCACCGACCACCTCTCGCCCTCCAACGCCATCTTGATGCACAGCGCCGCAGGCGAATACCTGCACCACATGGGCCTGCCCGAGGAGGACTTCAACTCGTACGCTACACACCGGGGCGACCACCTCACCGCCATGCGCGCCACCTTTGCCAACCCCACCCTCAAAAACGAGATGGTGCGCAAAAGCGATGGCACGGTGCAACCGGGCTCGCTGGCGCGCGTGGAGCCCGAAGGCACGCACATGCGCATGTGGGAGGCCATCGAAACGTATCTGAACCGCCGCCAGCCGCTCATCATCGTTGCGGGCGCCGACTACGGCCAGGGCTCCAGCCGCGACTGGGCCGCCAAAGGCGTT
>JAUYGP010000114.1 GCA_030690515.1 Giesbergeria sp. | reverse complement strand
CTCAAGAACTACAACGACATCAAGGAAGGTGATCAGCTGGAGTTCTTCGACATCAAGGAAATCGCTCGGACACTTTGATGCAAAGTTCTCGCATTCCCTTCAGCCAGCGCCTCGTCAGCGGGGCATTGCACACAGCCTCTCCGAAGGCTGCGGAGCAAGCCATGCCAGCGGGCGCCATGGAACTGGCTTTGCCAGGCCCTGGGCGTCGTCCCCCTGCAGGGGGAAGGCGCGCAGCGACTCAGGGGGGGAATTGATATGGCTGCAAAGAAGTCCTCTACCCCTAACCGCGCCTTCAAGGTGGCCGATCAGATCCAGCGCGATCTGACGGAGCTGATCGCACGCGAGTTGAAAGACCCGCGCGTGGGCATGGTGACGCTGCAGGGCGTGGAGGTAACCCCCGACTACGCACACGCCAAGGTTTACTACAGCCTGCTGACGGGCGACCCGCAGCAGACGCAGGAAGCGTTGAGCCAAGCGGCCGGATTCCTGCGCAGCGGCCTGTTTAAACGGCTGCACATCCACACGGTGCCCACGCTGCACTTCGTGTTTGATCGGACGCAGGAGCGCGCGGCTGACATGAATGCCTTGATCGCCAAGGCGATCTCTTCCCGAGCCAAAGAAGCGGACGAATAGCCATGAACGCGCCGCGCACGAGGGTCGTCCGGCGCCCCGTGCACGGGGTGCTGCTGATCGACAAACCGCTGGGTATGACCAGTAACCAGGCCTTGCAAAAAGCCAAGTGGTTGCTGCGCGCCGAAAAAGCGGGTCATACCGGCACACTGGACCCGTTGGCCAGCGGCGTGTTGCCGCTGTGTTTTGGTGCTGCCACCAAGTTCAGCCAGTTGCAGCTGGAGGCCGCCAAGACCTATGAAGCCGTTGCACTGTTGGGCATCACCACGACCACCGGCGATGCCGAGGGCGAGGTGTTGCAGCAGCGCGCGGTCGAGCCCAGTCAGATCACCCCCGAGCGCCTGGCCGCAGTGCAGCAGCAGTTTACCGGCGCCATTGTGCAGGTGCCGCCCATGTACAGCGCGCTGAAGAAGGATGGCAAGGCCTTGTACGAATATGCCCGTGCAGGCGTCGAGGTGGAACGTGCGCCGCGGCCGGTGGTAATTCATGCCTTAAATTTGGCTCTAACGTATACTGATAAAGCGCAAGAAGCTATTAAAATGATAGTTACTTGCAGCAAAGGCACCTATATTCGCACGCTGGGCGAAGATATCGGCGCTGCGCTAGGTTGCGGCGCGCATCTTGTGTTTCTGCGCCGTATCGATACGGGGGGCATTGGCGTTGAGCGTTGCATCACGTTGGCGCAACTCGAAGCCATGGAGGAGGGCGAGCGCCTGGCCTGCTTGGAGCCGCCCGAATCCTTGCTGGTGCACCATGAGCGCGTGACGCTTGACAGCGAAAATGCCGGGCGCTTCCTTTCAGGCCTGCGCCGCCGTGGTCCCTGGCCCGACACGCCCGCCGTGGCCGTGTTTGGCCAACAGCCCGATGCCCTGTTGGGTGTGGGTCATATCGCCGGGGGGGAGCTGGTGCCCGACAGGCTCCTGAGTCCGCTGGAAATTCAACAAATCCTTGAAAACACGCCGCGCCCACAAGCCAGCGGCATATTGGAAAAACTATGAGTAAACAAATCCGCAACATCGCCATCATTGCCCACGTTGACCATGGCAAAACCACTATGGTGGACCAGCTGCTGCGCCAGTCGGGCACCTTCGCCGAGCACGAAAAGGTCGTTGACACGGTGATGGACAACAACGCGATCGAAAAGGAACGCGGCATCACCATCCTGGCCAAGAATTGCGCTGTGACCTGGCAGGATACGCACATCAACATCGTGGATACGCCCGGCCACGCGGACTTCGGCGGCGAGGTCGAGCGTGCACTTTCCATGGTCGATGGCGTGGTGTTGCTGATTGACGCGCAGGAAGGCCCCATGCCGCAAACGCGCTTTGTGACCAAGAAGGCGCTTGCCCTGGGTCTCAAGCCGATTCTGGTGGTGAACAAGGTGGATAAGCCGGGCGCGCGGCCCCAGCATGTGGTGAACGCGGCTTTCGATTTGTTCGACAAGCTGGGTGCCACGGACGAGCAGCTCGATTTTCCCGTGGTTTACGCCTCGGGCATCAATGGCTGGACGTCGCTGGAAGAAGGCGTGCCGGGCGAGCAGTGGGGCCCCGACATGTCGGCCCTGTTCGACACCGTGCTCAAGCATGTGCCGTCGCAAAATGGCGACCCCAAGGCGCCCCTGCAACTGCAGATTTCTGCACTCGATTTTTCTACTTTCGTGGGCCGCATCGGCGTAGGCCGCATCAGCCAGGGCACGATCAAGCCCAACATGGATGTGCTAGTCATGGAGGGAGCTGACGGCAAGAGCATCAAAGGCCGCGTCAACCAGGTGCTGACCTTCCAGGGACTGGAGCGCGTGCAGGCCACGGAAGCCGGCCCCGGCGAAATTGTGCTGATCAATGGCATTACAGACATCGGCATTGGTGTGACCGTCACTGACCCGACGAACCCCGCGCCGCTGCCCATGCTCAAGGTGGACGAGCCGACGCTGACCATGA
Organism: Giesbergeria sp.; assembly: GCA_030690515.1. Taxonomy (GTDB): domain Bacteria; phylum Pseudomonadota; class Gammaproteobacteria; order Burkholderiales; family Burkholderiaceae_C; genus Simplicispira. The sequence continues at coordinate 1,876 of JAUYGP010000114.1, read as the reverse complement.
ACTTCTGCGTCAACACCAGCCCGTTGGCGGGCCGTGAGGGCAAGTTTGTGACCAGCCGCCAGATCTGGGACCGCCTGCAAAAAGAGCTGCAACACAACGTGGCCCTGCGCGTGAGCGAGACGGACGAAGAAGGTATTTTTGAAGTGATGGGCCGGGGCGAACTGCACCTGACCATCCTGCTGGAGAACATGCGTCGTGAAGGCTACGAGATGGCAGTGTCCAAGCCCCGCGTGCTGTTCAAAGACATCAACGGTGAGAAATGCGAGCCAATCGAGCTGGTCACCGCAGACATCGAGGAAACCCACCAGGGCGGTGTGATGCAGGCCTTGGGTGAGCGCAAGGGCGAACTCGTGAACATGGAGCCCGATGGTCGTGGCCGCGTGCGACTGGAGTACCGTATCCCCGCACGTGGATTGATTGGTTTCACCAATGAATTCCTGAACCTGACGCGCGGTTCGGGCCTGATTTCCAACATCTTCGACAGCTACGAGCCGCACAAAGGTGAGATCGGTGGACGCAAGAACGGTGTGTTGATCTCCATGGACGATGGCGAGATCTTTACCTATGCGCTGGGCAAGCTCGACGATCGTGGCCGCATGTTCGTCAAGGCCAACGATCCGGTGTACGAGGGCATGATCGTGGGCATCCACAGCCGCGACAACGATCTCGTGGTGAACGCCACGCGCACCAAGCAGCTGACCAACTTCCGCGTCAGCGGCAAGGAAGACGCAATCAAGATCACGCCGCCCATCGATCTGACGCTGGAGTACGGCGTTGAGTTCATCGAGGACGACGAGCTGGTCGAAATCACGCCCAAGTCGGTTCGTCTGCGCAAGCGTCACCTGAAAGAAAGTGACCGCAAGCGCGCCAGCCGTGATTGAAGCCACTCAGGCACCGCTGATGCGGGCCCCTTCGGGGCTGTCGCATGGGCGGGCTGTCTGGGTGATGGTGGCGGCCACCTTCATGTGGTCGATTGCCGGCGTGGTGACGCGCCAGTTGGAGCATGCGCGCAGTTTCGAGGTGACGTTCTGGCGCAGCGTTTTCACGCTGATATCGTTGCTCATCCTGCTGCCTGCACTGCAGGGGCGCACCGCTTTTGCACCGCTGCGCCATGGGGGCCGGGCACTGTGGCTCTCGGGCCTGTGCTGGAGCGTGATGTTCACCGCCTTCATGGTGGGGATCACGCTCATGCCCGTGTCCAACGTGCTCGTCACCATGGCGTCAGGGCCCTTGCTCACGGCGCTGGTGGCGCGTGTTTTCATTGGACACCGCATTGCCCCCCGCACCTGGGGCGCCATTGCGGTGGCCGGGCTGGGCATTGCCTGGATGTTTGGCACCCAGGTGCGCGATGTGCCTCTGGTGGGCACTCTGGTCGCTCTGTGTGTGCCGCTGGCCGCTGCCGTCAACTGGACGGTGGTGCAACATGCCCAGCGCCACGGACAAGCGGTGGATCTGATGCCGGCCGTGCTGGTGGGAGCGGTGCTGTCTACGCTGGCCACGGCGCCCTTTGCCTGGCCCTTTGCGGCCTCCTTGCATGATCTTTGGCTGCTGGCCTTTCTGGGCCTGGTGCAGCTGGCTATTCCCTGTTTGCTGGTGGTGCGCTGCGGGCGCGTGCTCAAGGCGCCCGAGATGGCTCTGCTAGGCCTGCTCGAGGTTATTTTTGGCATTGTGTTGGCCTGGTTGGGTGCTGGAGAGCGTCCGGGGCCTGCGGTATTGACCGGGGGCGCGTTGGTGATTGGCGCGCTGGTATTTAATGAAATTTTGGGATGGAAGGAACAGAAATGACGGAGATGACCGGTGAGGTGCTTGCGCAGGTGCGCGGCCAGGTGGGCTGTATTACCCTCAATCGCCCTAAGGCGCTCAATGCCCTGTCACT
>JAUYGP010000113.1 GCA_030690515.1 Giesbergeria sp. | reverse complement strand
GCCTATGCCCTCTATGGCATGACCTATGCCAATGGCTCGGGCGCCAGCATGGGCCTGTGGAACATTTTTTCGACCACGACACTGAAGAAGACAGGCCCGAATTACTACGTGATCGGCACCTGTCCCTGAACCGCCGGGACGCCCGCATGGCGCGGGTGGCAGGCACTGCAAGGATGAAGACTGTGAAAGCGAGCAAGAACCCATGAGTACCCTGGCCACCCGGGACTTGACCATCCGCTTCGGCGGCCACGTGGCGGTCAACGCCGTGACCTGCTCTTTTGAGCCGGGAACGCTGACCGCCATCGTGGGCCCGAACGGTGCGGGCAAGACCACTTATTTCAACCTGATCTCTGGCCAGCTCAAGGCCAGCAGTGGCAGCGTGTCATTGGGCGGGCGCGAACTGACGGGCCAGTCCGTCTCGCAGCGCACGCATGCCGGGCTGGGCCGGGCGTTCCAGCTCACCAACCTGTTCCCCAACCTCAGCGTGCTGGAGAACGTGCGCCTGGCTGTGCAAGCCACGCGGGGCGGCAAACACCGCCGGGGCCTGAACCTGTGGAGCATCTGGAGCGACCACGGCCAGCTCACCGCACGGGCCGAGGAAATCCTGCAGTCCGTGGCCATGTTTGAGCGCCGCGACACCCCCGTGGCCAGCCTGCCGCACGGCGACCAGCGCAAGCTCGAAGTCGCTCTGCTGATGGCGCTGGAGCCGCAGGTGTACATGTTTGACGAGCCCACCGCGGGCATGAGCCACGATGAGGCGCCCGTGATCCTGAACCTGATCCGCGAACTGAAGAAAGACAAGACCAAGATCATCCTGCTGGTGGAGCACAAGATGGACGTGGTGCGCGAGCTGGCCGACCGCATCATTGTGCTGACCAACGGCACCCTGGTAGCCGATGGGCTACCGGCCGATGTGATCGCCTCGCCCGTGGTGCAAGAGGCCTACCTGGGCGTCTCCAAGGATGCCGACAAGGAGGCCGTATGAGCACCAACCTTCTCGAACTCAAGGGGGTGCACACCCACATCGAGGCCTACCACATCCTGCATGGTGTGGACCTGGCCATTCCCAAGGGCCAGCTCACCATGCTGCTGGGCCGCAACGGCGCAGGCAAGACCACCACGCTGCGCACCATCATGGGCCTGTGGCATGCGTCCAAGGGGTCGATTCACTTTGCTGGCAAAGACATCACCGCGCTGCACACGCCGCAGATTGCCGGGCTGAACATTGCCTATGTGCCCGAGAACATGGGCATCTTTTCCGACCTCACGGTCAAAGAGAACATGCTGCTGGCCGCACGCAAGGCGAGCACGGTAGCGCATATGGATACAGCGCGGCTCGAATGGATCTTCAAGCTGTTCCCGGCGGTCGAGAAGTTCTGGAACTACCCGGCAGGCAAGCTCTCGGGTGGCCAGAAACAGATGCTGGCCGTGAGCCGCGCCATCGTCGAGCCACGCGAGCTGCTCATCGTCGACGAGCCCAGCAAGGGCCTGGCGCCCGCCATCATCAACAACATGATCGACGCCTTCGACCAGCTCAAGAAGAGCGGTGTGACCATTTTGCTGGTCGAGCAGAACATCAACTTTGCCAAACGCCTGGGCGACACCGTGGCCGTGATGGACAACGGCAAGGTGGTGCACGCAGGCAGCATGGCCGCCCTCGCGCAGGACGAGGCACTGCAGCAATCGCTGTTGGGGTTGTCGCTATGAAATATATGAAAAAACAGGCTATAGCGCTTATGTATCAAGCGCAAGCAGCTATCAAAAAAATAGCAAATACCGTTTTCGGAAAGGTGCGCCATGAACTCCCGTGACTTCGACTGGAAGCCGCTGGCGCTGGTGCCGCTGCTGGCGCTCATCGTGCTGCCCTTCATTGGTTCGCCCAGCACCTGGCTCACGCTCACGGTGGCCGGGCTGGCCATGGGCATGATCATCTTCATCATCGCCTCGGGCCTCACGCTGGTGTTCGGCCTGATGGACGTGCTCAACTTCGGCCACGGCGTGTTCATCGCGCTGGGCGCCTTCGTGGCCACCAGTGTGCTGGGCGCCATGGGCGACTGGACGGGTTCGGACCAGCTGTGGCGCAACATGGTCGCCGTGCTGCCGGCCATGCTGGTGGCCATGGCGGTGGCGGGGGCCGTGGGCCTGGCGTTCGAGCGCTTCATCGTGCGGCCGGTGTATGGCCAGCACCTCAAGCAGATCCTCATCACCATGGGCGGCATGATCATTGGTGAGGAACTCATCAAGGTCGTCTGGGGCCCGGCGCAGATACCGCTGCCGCTGCCCGAGGGCATGCGCGGCTCGCTGCTGATCGGCGACGCTGCCATCGAAAAATACCGCCTGGTGGCCGTGGCTGTGGGCCTGCTGGTGTTCGGTGTACTCGCCTGGGTGCTGGCGCGGACCAAGGTGGGCCTGCTGATACGTGCCGGCGTGCAAGACCGCGAAATGGTTGAGTCGCTGGGCTACCGCATCCGGCGCCTGTTTGTGGGCGTGTTCGTCGTGGGCTCGGCCCTGGCGGGCCTGGGCGGCGTGATGTGGGGTCTGTACCAGCAAAGCGTGATTCCGCAAATGGGCGCGCAGGTCAATGTGCTGATTTTCATCGTGATCATCATCGGCGGGCTGGGTTCGACCGGTGGGGCACTTATTGGCGCTTTGCTGGTGGGCCTGATGGCCAACTACACGGGCTTCCTCGCTCCCAAGGTGGCGCTGTTCTCGAACATCGCACTCATGGTCGCCATCCTGCTATGGCGCCCGCAGGGCGTCTATCCCGTTACGAACCGTTGAAGCGGAGCCCGACATGTTGAACCGACTTCTCTCCAACGACTACCCGCGCAGCAAGGTGCTGGCGGTGATTTTGGTGGCCATTTTTCTGGGCCTGGCGTTCGCCCCCTTTCTGTTTCCGGGCGTCAAGGCACTCTCGGTGGCGGCCAAGGTGCTGATCTTCGTGGTGTTGGTGGCCAGCTTTGATCTGCTGCTGGGCTACACGGGCATCGTCAGCTTTGCGCACACCATGTTCTTCGGCATTGGCGCCTATGGCATTGCCGTGGCCACCACGCGCATGGGCCCCACTTGGACGGCGCTGGCCGTGGGCATGGGCGGTGCACTGCTGCTGTCGCTGCTGCTGTCACTGGCGGTGGGGCTGTTTTCGCTGCGGGTGCGGGCCATCTTCTTCGCCATGATCACGCTGGCCGTGGCCGCTGCTTTCCAGACGCTGGCGTCGCAATTGTCCGAAATCACCGGTGGTGAAGACGGCCTGAGCTTCAAGGTGCCTGCGATCTTGTCGCCCTCGTTTGAGTTTGCCGAAGAACCTTTTCTTGGCGTGTCGCTGGACGGGCGCCTGCTGACCTACTACCTGTTGTTTGTGGTGGCGGTGGCGCTGGTGCTGGCGCTGCTGCGCATCGTCAACTCGCCGTTTGGCCGGGTGCTGCAGGCCATCCGCGAGAACGAGTTCCGCGCCGAGGCGATCGGCTACCGCGTGGTGGTGTACCGCACCACATCGAGCGTGCTCTCGGCGTTGTTTGCCACGCTGGCCGGTTGCATGCTGGCCCTCTGGCTGCGCTACAACGGGCCGGACACGTCGCTCAGCTTTGAAATCATGATGGACTGCCTGCTCATCGTGGTGATTGGCGGCATGGGCACGATCTATGGCTCGGCCATTGGGGCGGTGCTGTTCCTGTTGGCGCAAAGCTATTTGCAAGACCTGCTGCGCCTGGGCAGCGATGCGGTGGCGAGCAGTTTGCCCTGGCTGTCGGCACTGCTCTCGCCCGACCGCTGGCTGCTGTGGCTGGGTGTGTTGTTCGTCCTCTCGGTTTACTACTTTCCCACTGGTGTCGTGGGGCGCCTGCGTGCGGCTGCGGCGCACAAGGCGGGCTGACTTCCCCTTCGGACCTTTCTGCATAACAAAGTATTTTTTGGAGACAAACGCATGAAAATCGGTATTCGTCCCTTCGTTCCTGCCGTCCTGGCGGCAGCAGTATTGGCCGCTTGCGGCGGCGGCAGTGATGCCAGCATCAACACCAAGCCCGCCTACCTGGGCGCCATCAAGGCCACCAGCTACGACGGCAGCAGCGACGACCTTCTCACGGCGGGCCTGGGCAAATCGGGCCTGGCTTCGCCCCTGGCACCTGCCTATGCCGACCCCCTCAAGCCCACGGCGGTCGAGCTGCGCCGCACGGTCATCCACACCAACTACCGCGCGATGCTCGACATGACGGCGGACGGCGGTTACGGCACGCTCTATGGCCCCAACGTCGATGCCCAGGGCGCCGTGACCGCGGGTGAGGGCAAGGTGCCGGGCACCGAATACATCGCCTTTGCCGACGACGGCAGTGGCCGCCAGAACGTCACGCTGATGGTGCAGGTGCCTGCCAGTTTTGATCCGAAAAAACCCTGCGTGATCACGGCCACGGCCTCGGGCTCACGCGGTGTGTATGCCGGTATCTCCACCGGCGAGTGGGGCCTCAAGCGCGGTTGCGCCGTCGCCTATTCCGACAAGGGTACGGGAGGTGCTCCGCACGACCTCATGAACGACACCGTGCCGCTGATCGATGGCACGCGCACCACAGCGGCTGCGGCGGGCAAGGATGCGGCGTTCAACGCCGGTTTGTCGGCCGCTGAACTGACGGCCTTCAATGCGGCCACGCCCCAGCGCTTTGCCTTCAAGCACGCGCATTCGGGCCAGAACGCCGAGAAGGATTGGGGCAAGACCACGCTGCAGGCTGTGGAGTTTGCCTATTACGTGCTCAACGAGCGCTTTGGTGCGGTGGACAACGGCCAGCGTGTCAAGTCGCTCACCCCTGCGAACACCATCGTCATTGCTTCGAGTATCTCCAACGGCGGCGGCTCGGCCATTGCTGCCGCCGAACAAGACACGCAGGGTTTGATCAGCGGCGTGGCCGTGTCCGAGCCTGCCATCGAAATGCCGGCCAACCCCGGCGTGACGGTGCAGCGCGGCGGCGTGGCCCTGGCGGTCACGGGCAAGACCCTGGTCGACTTCACCACCTACGCCAACCTCTACCAGTCGTGTGCTGCGCTGGCGCCGTCCATCAGCAGCTCGCCCTATGCGGCAGCCTTTGGTGCGGGCTTTGCGGGCGCCGCGCTGCCGATTGCGCCCAACCGTTGCTCGGCCCTGGTGGCGGCAGGCCTGCTTTCGGGCGGCACCGTGGCGGCGCAGGCCGAAGAGTCGTTACAAAAGCTGCGCAGCTACGGCTGGGAGCCGGAGTCGAACGACCTGCATGCTTCGCTCGCAGCTTTCGAGGTGGCTCCGGCTGTGGCTGTGACCTTTGCCAATTCCCTCTCGCGAGCCAGCGTGAAGGACCACCTGTGCGGCTTCAGCTACGCTGCGACCACCGCGACCGGTGCCGTCGGGCCACTGGCGCCTGCAGCCCTGGCGGGTATGTTTGCCTCGGGCAACGGTGTGCCACCCTCGAGCGGCGTGCAACTTATCAACAACGCGGGTAAGTTTGGCGCAGGGCGTGACTTCCTGTCGTTCAGCGCCGCAGGCGTGGCCGACTGGAACACCGCCGGTGCGCTGTGCCTGCGCAACCTGGTCACGGGCACCGATACGGCTGCCAAAAAGCTGCAGGCAGGCGTAGATGAGACCCGCCGCAACGGCAACCTGCGCGGCAAGCCCACGCTGATCGTGCACGGTCGGTCCGATGCGCTGCTGCCTGTCAGCCATACCTCACGCCCGTATGCGGCGCTGAACAAGAAGGTGGAAGGCGCGGCCAGCAAGCTCAGCTACCTGGAAGTCACCAACGCCCAGCATTTCGACAGTTTCATTGGCCTGCCGACTGTGCTGCCCGGCTACGACTCCCGCTTTGTGCCGCTGCATGTGTACCTGAACCGCGCATTGGATGCCATGTATGACCACCTCGCCAGTGGCAAGGCGCTGCCCGCCAGCCAGGTGGTGCGCACCGTACCGCGCGGCGGCGTGCCGGGCAAGGCACCGGCCATCACTGCTGCCAACGTGCCGCCCCTGGCCACACTGCCGGTGGCCGGCAACGCCATCGCTATCACTGCGGGGGCCATTGCCATCCCGGATTGATGGGGGCTCCCTCAAGGGTGCGGCCTACGGGCCGCACCGACATCTCCTCCTGCTTCACCAGACCACGCACCATGTCTCCCACCTCCCGCTACGCCAACTGTGCCGGTTACGAAATTCACTACACCGAGTGGGGCGCGCCCGATGCCCCCGTGGTGATTGCCTGGCACGGCCTGGCGCGCACCGGGCGCGACATGGATGACCTGGCCGCGCACCTGGCACCCCGCTACCGCGTGATCTGCCCCGACACCATCGGGCGTGGCCTGAGCCAGTGGAGCCGCCAGCCCGCCCAGGAATACCGCCTTTCGTTCTATGCCCGCATTGCGGCGGCGTTGTTCGAACAGTTGGCCATCGCAAAGGCCCACTGGATCGGCACATCCATGGGAGGGGCGATCGGCACAGTGTGCGCGTCCGGCCTGTTCGAGCCTGCACTGCGGGGGCGCATTGCCAGTCTGCTGCTCAACGACAACGCCCCCCGGTTGGCCGATGCCGCACTCGAGCGCATCAAGGCCTATGCGGGGCAGCCGCCGGCCTTTGATACCGTGGCGGAGCTGGAAGCCTTTTTCCGGCAGGTGTACCAGCCCTACGGCTGGCTGAGCGACGCCCAGTGGCGCCGCCTGACCGAGACTTCGACCCGTCGCCTGTCCGATGGACGCGTCACGCCGCACTACGACCCGGCCATGGTGCAGCAGTTCACACACCATGCGAACGATTACCTCATCTGGGACCACTACGATGCGCTGGACATCCCTGTGCTGTGCCTGCGCGGCGCCAGTTCTGACCTGGTGTTGCCCGAGACCACGGCCGAGATGATGCGGCGCGGCCCGGCCCTGCGCGGGCTAGCGCAGGTGGTTGAAGTGGCCGGTTGCGGCCATGCACCGGCGCTGAATGTGCCGGAGCACTTCGCGCTGGTCGATCAGTTTCTGGCGCGCGCTGAGGTGCTCAGCGGCGGAACCGCTCGCCGTTGAAATAGGTCAGTTCGACAAAATCGGTGCCGCTGTGGTCGTTGGGGCCGTAGCGCACCTCGAAACCGCCCATGTCGTAGGGCCGCATCGAGTGCATGGCCTCCACAAGTTTTTCGCGCGTCCCATTGCGGCCCGCACGGCGCAGGGCTTCAAGCAGGATGCGGGCGTTCACATAGCCCTCGAAGGACGAATAGCCCACCTCCACCCCACCCAGTTTCTTGATGGCTTCCTGGTAGGCGCGCACCACCGGAATGGCAGGGTTGCTGGGGTTGGGCACCACCTGCGCCACCGTGATGCCGGTGGCCGCCTCGCCCAGCGCTGCCAGCAGCGGGCGCGAGCCCAGGAACGAGATCGAGAAAGCCGGGGCCTTCCAGCGCAGGCGCAAGCCTTTGTAGAACGGAATGCCGCTGGCGCCAATGGCCAGTGAAATCACGGCGGTAGGCTGCCACTGCACGATCTCTTCGATACCCTTGGCCACGCCCTCCGGGGTTTCGGCAATCAGAAAAGCCTTCCAGTCCGTGTTTTTGTGCTCGCGCGCTGCCGCCTCGAAGGCGGCCAGCGTGGCCTTGCCAAAGGGGTTGTCGAAATAGGCCACGGCGCATTTGGTAAAGCCGGTGGAGCCCAGTTGGCGCACGATTTTGTTCAGCTCTTGCCCGTAGGTGGCACGGGTGTGGAACACCAGCGGGTTGTAGGGGCGCAGCGCGTCCGAGCCGGTGGCAGGGGCAATGAGGGGCACCTTGGCTTGCTCTAGCACTTTGAGTGCACCCATCACGCTGGTGGTGCCACCACAGGCAAACATGCTGAAAACCTGGTTCTTCTGGACCAGTTGCAGGGTGTTGACGGCAGCCTTTTCAGGCGAACCACCATCGTCCAGGCTGGTGAATTCAATGGCCCGGCCCTCGACGCCGCCCTTGTCGTTGACCTCCTTGAAGGCCGCTGCGATGCCCTTGTTCATCTCCACGAACGGAAAGGCCAGAGGACCCGTCAACGCGGCGGTCTGGCCAATGCGCCAAGGCTCGGACTGGGCACGCACCCAGGCCGGAGCACCCAGGGCGGCAATGGCGGCAGTGGTCTGGAGGACTTGGCGGCGGGTGGTGGACATGGGCAGGGTCTCGGTAGATTGAAGGACGGGGGCAGGGGATGCACGGCGTGTGCGCAAAGAAGTATCTGTCTGTAAAAGGACGCGCCGCGTTCAGGCAAACCCGCATGCAGGGCTGGATTCGTCACAACGGTGACACTGCAGGGCACGGCTGGAGAGCTTCCTGGTGTGAGAGCGCTGTGTCGTGTTACCGGTGCAGTGTCGTTTCAACGCACTATAAAAATAATAGCTTTTTGCGCTTTGTGGGTAAGCGCTGGAGGCGCTTTTTACCCAATATCTACATCAGGCGATGTAGAGCGCCCGGAAGTCGTTCACATTGGTAAAAGTGGGGCCTGTCACCAGCAAATCGCCCAGCGTGGCAAAAAAACCGTAGGCATCGTGGCGGTCGAGGTGGGTGGTGGGGCTGATGCCCTGTGCGTGGGCGCGGGCCAAAGTGTCGGGGCTGATGCGTGCCCCGGCGTTGTCTTCCACGCCATCGATGCCGTCGGTATCGGCCGCCAGGCCATACACGCCAGGGGCGCCCTGCAGCGCCACCGCACAGGCCAATAAAAATTCGCTGGCGCGGCCGCCACGGCCAGGGTGGGCTGCGCCGGGTGGGGGCAGGGTGACGGTGGTTTCGCCCCCCGAAAGGATGACGCAGGGCCGTGCAAACGGCTGGCCGTGCCGCGCCACCTGCCGCGCCAGGGCGGCGTGCACCTTGGCCACTTCGCGGCTTTCGCCTTCGATGGCGTCGGACAGGATGTAAGCCGCGACGCCCTGCGAGCGTGCCAGTGCGGCAGCGGCCTCCAGACTTTGTTGCGGTGCGGCGACCAGGTGTATGGCGTGGTTGGCAAAAACTGCGTCGCCGGGTTTAGGTGTTTCAAACGCGCCGCTGCGCAGCCCGGCCAGGGCGGCGGGGGGCAGGGCGATGCGGTAGCGCTGGCAGATGGCCAGAGCGTCGGCACAGGTGCTGGGGTCGGGCACCGTGGGGCCGCTGGCGATGACGGTGGGGTCGTCGCCCGGCACGTCGCTGATGAGCAGTGTGACCACACGCGCCGGTGCGGCGAGCTGGGCCAGCCGTCCGCCCTTGAGGGCCGAGAGGTGCTTGCGCACGCAGTTCATCTCGTCGATGGCGGCGCCGCTGCGCAGCAGGGCCTGGTTTACGGCCTGCTTGTCGGCCAGGCTGAGCCCCGGTGCGGGCTGTGCCAGCAGCGCCGAGCCGCCGCCCGAGATGAGGGCCAACACCAGATCATCCGGCCCGAGGCCCCGCACCATTTGTGCAATGCGGCCTGCGGCCTGTAGCCCTGCGGCGTCGGGCACCGGGTGGGCGGCTTCGAGCACCTCGATGCGGCGCGGGTGGCGGCTGGCGACCGGCGGTACATGGCCATAGCGCGTGACGACCAGGCCCGACAGCGGGGCGTCTGCAGGCCACAGCGCTTCGACCGCAGCGGCCATGGCGCCCCCGGCCTTGCCCGCACCGACCACCACAGTGCGCCCGCGCGGTGGCGCAGGCAGCCAGGGTGCGATGGCCTGCGCGGGCTGTGCGCGTGCCACGGCAGCGTCGAACAGGGCGCGCAGGAAGGCTGCGGGGTCGCTGGCGGGGTTCATGGCGTGTCGTCGTCGGTGCTGCGCGGGGTGCTGCGCAGGCGGCCTGGGGCGCGCGTGCGGGTGCGGCCTGCAGCCTGGCAGGCGCGGCGGAAGGCGCGCAGGGTGAGCTCGGCGCGTGCCACCACGCTGCCTTCTTCGCCTGTGGCGACACCGGCCTGCATGCCCGGTGCCTGCCCGGTGAGCAGTGCAATGCCGTCGCTGACGTGGGCCGCAGTCCAGATGTGGAAACGCCCCTGCGCCACGGCGTCGACCACGCGGCGCTCGAGCATCAGGTGGTGCTGGTTGCGGGCCGGAATCAGCGCGCCCTGCGTGCCGTCCAGGCCCGCCGTTTCGCAGGCGCTAAACCAGCCTTCGATTTTTTCATTGATGCCGCCCACGGGCAGTACATCGCCGTGCTGGTTGAGCGCGCCGGTGACGGCGATGCCCTGGCGCAGCGCCAGGCCCGACAGCGAGGACAGCAGGGCATACAGTTCGGCGCACGAGGCCGAGTCGCCTTCGACGCCGCTGTATTCCTGCTCGAACACGATGGACGCGTTGAGCGCCAGCGGCGCGATGTGGCCGAACAGGGCCATGAGGTAGCTGTGCAGGATGAGCACGCCCTTGTCGTGGATGGGGCCCGACATCTCCACCTCGCGCTCGATGTTGAGCAGCCCCTCGTGCCCGGCAAAGGCGCGGGCGGTGATGCGCACCGGAAAGCCGAAGCGGTAGTCGCCCAGGTCGATCTGCGTGAGGGCGTTGATCTGGCCCACATGCATGCCGTGCAGGGACAGCAGGCGCTCGCCATCGGTGATGGTTTCGTGCAGGCGCTGCTCGGGGTAGTTATGGCGCAGGACGCGGGCCTGCAGGGCGGCGTCGATGTCGGCGGCCTCGACCCAGGTGCCTGCACGGGCGCGGCACAGCGCTGCGCTTTCGATGGCCAGGGCCTCGGTGTGGGCAAACAGGGCGCTCTGGCGGCGCTGGTCGTCGGCTTCGCGGTGGGTTTGCTCCAGCATACGTGCCACGGCCCCGGCAGAAAAGTCGGGCAGGCCGCGCTTTTTGCCGGTGTGGGCGATGAACACAGCCGTGGTCTGGCGGGTTTCGGGCGTGGCACCAAAGGCTTCGGCAAAGTCCACCTTGACCCGAAAGCGCCGCGCCACCTCGGGGTCGGCCTCTTGCAGGGCGTAATACTCTTCGACCGAGCCGATCAGCACGATCTTGACTTGTACGTCCACCGCCTCGGGCTGTAGTGAAACCGTGGCCATGCTGCTGTGCGAGGCGCTTGGTTCTTCGATCTGCAGACGGCTGCAACGCAGAAAGCGGCGCAGCCGTTCCCACAGCCCCTCGTTGCCCACCAGATCGCGCAGGTGCAGCATGAGAAAGCCTCCATGCGCCTTGAGCAGGCTGCCCGCATGGATGCACGAGAAGTCGGCCAGCAGCGCGTCGG
>JAUYGP010000106.1 GCA_030690515.1 Giesbergeria sp. | reverse complement strand
AACGCGCCAGTTGCTCGCGCTCATGCCGCAAGTCAAAGTGGTGGCGTTGTCCGCGTATGCCGACCAGCGCTATGTGCTGGAGATGCTCCAGGCGGGGGCCTGCGGCTATGTGACCAAGGCAGAAGCGAGCGACGAGCTACTGCGCGCCATCCGGACGGTGCTGCAGGGCAAAACCTATCTGTGTCCCGATGTGGCGGGCGTGGTGGCGGGTGCGGTCCTTGGACAGGGGGATCCGGCGCGCCCTGCTGCCAGGCTTGGGCCACGAGAGCGCCAGGTGCTCAAACTGGTGGCAGAAGGGTGCACATCCATCCAGATCGGAGACATGCTGGGGATTGCGGCTTCCACCGTGGAAGTGCACCGGCGCAACATCATGCGCAAACTCGACCGGCACAACGTTGCCGCATTGACGCGCTACGTGGTGAACAACGAGCGCGGCTTGCGTTAGTGGCGCTTCGGCGGTGGCATGACTACCTGTTTTCCGGTAGTGATACTGCCTGTTTTTCTGAATTGTGGTATTTGTCACGCCTCTTTATAGTTACCAATTGTTGAGAGCGCACCGGGAGATCTGTTGCATCGCGTTGATACGCAGTGAACAGAGAGCCAACTGCCATCGGAGTGACGCACTCTGGTGTCTTGTCGCACAGCGCCTACCTGCGCTGCGCGCCTCTCCCTTTCACCGGTACCCACCATGTCCCTCCTGCACCGATTGAGCCTGGCCCAGAAATTCATGATCCTGGGCCTGTTGGCTTTGGTGATGGTGGTGTTCCCTGCCACCCTGTATTTGCGCCTGGCCTTCCAGGGTGCTGCCCAGTCCGAACGCCAGGTCGAGGGCGCGCAGGTGCTGGGCGAAATCAATGGTGTGATCCAGTCCACCCAGAAGCACCGTGGGCTGTCCGCCGGCATGCTGGGTGGCAACGCGCAACTGGAGCAGAAACGACCCGCCACGGCCAGTGCGTTGGCGCAGGGCTACGACAAGGTGGACAAGGCGCTGGCAGCGGCTGCGGCTGCGCCACAAACCGCGGCGCAGTGGATGGAGCGCCGCAAGGAATGGACTGCGCTGGAGCAAGGGGTGGCCAGCAAGCAACTGCAGGCGCCTGAAAGCACCCTGCTGCACACGGAACTGATCGACCGCTTGTTTTTGGTGGGTGAAGGAGTTCTCGACGGGTTTGGCCTGTCGTTCGACCCTCGCTTCGATACCCACATGCTCACGCAGGCCGCACTGGTCAAGGCCATGGTGTTGACCGAGCACATGGGGCAGATGCGCGCCCGGGGCGCGATGTATCTGGCACAAGGAACACTGCCGCCCGAAGGGCGGGCCACGCTGCAAGCCGGTTTGCGACAGATTGTCCTGGCACAGGACGACCTGCAGCGCCACCTGGCCAAGGCCAACGCGGACAATGCCGCCTTTCGCAAGGACCTGGAAGGCCCTGCCCGTGCACTGGACGAGCAGATCGGAAAGACGTTGAAAATGACCCGGGACAGCCTGCTTGATGCGCAGGCTCTGACGATCACGGCCGAGGCGTATTTCGACGATTTCAGTCGCACTATTGACGCCATTTACGGCTTCAACGATGGAGCGGTCCGCCTGCTCAACCAGACCCTGCAAGAGCGCAAGGGCGAGGCTCAGCGCCTGGCCTACGGCATGGTGGTTCTGCTGGGGCTCGGGGTGCTGGGCGCTGCGGTGCTGGCTTTGGCCTTTGTGCGCAGCATTACCGGCCCGGTCCAGGATGCGGTGCGGCTCGCGCATGCAGTGGCGGCTGGTGATCTCACGACGGTGGTGCAGGTGCAAGGCACCAATGAGATCGCGCGCCTGAACCAAACACTGGTGGAAATGCAGGAACGGCTCTCGGGTGTGGTCGGCCAGGTGCGCGAGGGCGCCCAGGCAGTGGCGGCCGCAAGTGTCCAGATTGCGCAGGGCAACCACGACTTGGCGTCGCGCACCGAAAGCCAGGCCAGTTCCTTGCAGGAGACGGCGGCTTCCATGGAGCAGCTCAACTCCACGGTGCAGCAAAACGCAGACAACTCCCGCCAGGCGAACCAACTGGCCGCCAGTGCGAGCCAGGTGGCGGTCAACGGGGGCGCCGTGGTTTCGCAGGTTGTGGACACGATGAAAGGCATCAACGAGAGTTCGCGCAAGATCGCCGACATCATTGGGGTGATCGACAGCATCGCCTTCCAGACCAATATCCTGGCGCTCAATGCGGCCGTCGAAGCCGCGCGTGCCGGTGAACAGGGCCGGGGATTTGCTGTGGTGGCCACTGAGGTGCGCAGCCTTGCCAGTCGCTCGGCCGAGGCGGCCAAGGAAATCAAGCAACTCATTGGTGCCAGCGTGGAGCGGGTGGAGCAAGGCACGGCCCAGGCAGACCAGGCTGGAGCCACTATGGCCGAAGTGGTCAGCGCAATCCGGCGTGTCACCGATCTCATGGGTGAAATCAGCGCTGCCAGTACCGAGCAAAGTATGGGAGTGTCTCAGGTGGGGGAGGCGGTCACCCAGATGGACCAGGTTACGCAGCAGAATGCCGCCCTGGTCGAGGAAATGGCCGCAGCAGCAGACAGCCTGAAGATGCAGGCCCAGCAATTGGTCGTGGGCGTGGAAGTGTTCAAGCTGGGGCATAGGCAGGAGTCGATGCGGCGTCCGCAACTCCCCGCTGCGCTGCGCCTGGCGGGATCACCTGATTCCGGGGAATGGAATAAATTCTGAGATCGCGCCCATGTCCATTTTTACCGGGCGGGCGACGGCAAAGCGGTTTGTAGCGCTGATCTGCGCGCTGGTTTTGCTATTGCCGTTGACGGGGTGGATGGTCGTTCATATCCAGGGACCCAAGGCAGAAGCCGAGGCGTCTGCCAATATGGCGGCCATTGCCCGCCTCAAGACCGACCAGATCGAGAGCTGGATGGGTGAGCGGCAAAAAAATGCCCAGATGCTGTCGGACGACGCGATCTTCGCGCAGCATGTCGTTGGGCTGAAGACCGATCCGGCGCGGAGCACCGTGCAGCTATCGGCCATCCTGCAGCGGTTCGCACTGCTGCGTACCGCCTTTGACTATGAGTCCATTGATTTGCTGGACCTTGATGGCCATGTGCTCGCCAGCATGGCAGCACAAGAGGGAGCGCCAGAACCGCTGGGCAGTTTTCTGCCTCGGCTGGTGCAGGCCGAGCAGGCGGTGCGCCTGGACCTGAACGTCAATGCCCAAGGGCATGCGCAGCTGCGCTGGCTGCTACCGATTTACGACGTCAGCCGAGCACAGCGGCGCATGGTGGCTGTGGTGCAGATGGGTATTGCGCCTGAGCGGTTTTTGTTTCCGGTCATCCAGGCGTGGCCCACTTCCAGCCCGAGTGGTGAAATTTTGCTGGTGCGCAAAGAGGGTGATACGGCGGTTTTCATGAACGAGCTGCGGCACCGCAGCGGCACGGCCATGCGCCTGCGCCTGCCGCTGTCCGACGATGCCTTGCCCGCCGCCGTGGCGCTACGCGCTAGCGAACCCGGGCAGGTGGCAGGCCGGGACCACCGCAATGTAGAGGTGCTTGCAGCCTTCCGGCCGGTGGCCGGCACGGACTGGCATGTGGTGGCGAAGATCGACCGCGCCGAAGTGCTGGAATCCGTGCATGTGCTGGCCTGGTGGGTTAGCACCGTGACCACGCTGGCCGTGGTTGCTCTCACTGTGGTGTTGGGGCTTTTCTGGCGACAGCTGCAGCGAGTCCAGCGACTGGAAATGCTGGTCCAGAAGGCGCGATCTGACCAATTGATGGAGCAATTTTTTTCGTTGCCTTTCATCGGCATTGCCACCGGAGACCTGTCGCACGCCCGCTGGGGGCGGTTTAACCGGCATTTTTGCAGCATCGTGGGCTATGCGCCGGAGCAGGTGGAAGCCCTGGTATGGGCTGATCTGGTCAGTGCGACCGATCTGGCGCAGGATTTGGAGGGGGTCGATCGCCTGGTATGCGGCGAGATTGAGGTCTATGCGGTAGATCGGCGCATTCGCCGGGGCGATGGCAGCGAAGCGTTTGTCAGCGTGCAGTTGCGCGTGCTCGCGCAGGACGGTGGGCGCAAGCAGTGCATCGTGGCACTGCAGGACATTACCCGCAGGCACGAGGATGAACGCCGGATCAAGCGCCAGTCGCGGCTGTATGCCGCGCTCAGTGCCTGTAACCAGGCGATCGTGCAGTGTGATTCGGCGCAAGCGCTTTTTATGCGCATCTGTGAGGCTGCGGTGCCCCTGGGGGGGATGCATCTGGCCTGGATTGGTATGCTGGAGCCAGGCACCGGCCAGCTGCAGGTGGTGGCCTCACATGGCGATGGCGCCTCGGCGCCGGGCGTGTGCCTCGATGCGGCCTACGGTGTGGGCATGCCGGGCCTGGGGTGCGCTTGGACCGCCCTGCGGGAGAACCGCGCGATCTGGATCCATGATCTACCGAACACACGACCCACTGCGGCCTTTCCGCTGCACCGGTCGGATGAGGTTGTAGGGGTGTTTGTGCTGATCGCTGGATCGGCCGACAGCTTTGCGCCGGATGCCCGTGCCTTGCTCTCGGAGATAGCATCTGACGTAGATTTTGCGCTGGACTATTTCGCCCATGAGGCGCAGCGCCAGCGGGCACAAGAGCTGTTGCACCAGTCCCAGGCCCAGCTGGAACTGGTGCTCAAAGGATCGACGGACGCGCCCTGGGAATGCCAGTTGCCTAGTCTGCAGATGGAGCTTTCGCCCCAGGGTTGGCACATGCTGGGCTATGGCGTAGACGAGATGCCCCCTGGCCCCATGCGTATCAAGGCGCTTGTCCATCCGCAAGACCTGGCGCGGATGGCTCCCTTGCAGGAGAGCCTGCAGGCGTTGGGCCATAGCGTGGTGGTTGAGGAAGTACGTCTGCGCCACCGGTCTGGCCGCTATGTGCCGGTGCTGGCGCGCGGTTTTGTGTCACGCGATCCTGCCGGGCGACCGGTGCGGGTGACCGGCACCGCCATGAACCTCACCGCACAGTTCCAGACCCGGCAACTCGAAGCGCTGCGTACTTTTGCGCTGGAGCTGATTGCCAGCGAGCCCGATATCGACCCGATACTGCACCGCATGGTGGGGCAGTTGGAGGTGCTCTTGCCCTCCGTTCGGGGCGTGCTGTGGTTGGTGGATGGGCGCACAGGACGGTTGGAACCTCAGGCGGCACAGGGGCTGGAGGGGGTGCTGGCGAAAGCCCGTGCGGTCCAGCCGGGCCAAGCGCGGGAAGTCGCTTGCGGTGCTGTTGAATTCAGCGGAGCACAGGGCGCAGCTCCGGTGCTGGCCAACACCCCGCTGCGCTCCCTCGTCTTGTCCATGGCCCAACAGGAGCGCTGGATGGACTGCACATCGGTGCCCATTTGGACGGACTCACACAAGGTGGTTGGTGTGCTCGACACGTTCAGCCGCCGCAAAAGTGCGCTCGATGTCCATGATGCCACGCTGGTAGAACGGGTGAGCCACTTCATGGGCAGCGCCATCCAGCGCAAGGCCTTCGAAGCGCAGGAGCGTCTGGCATCCGAGGTGTTTCGGCACAGCCATGACGGCATCACGGTCACTGATGTCCACCAAAAAATAGTGCTCGTCAACCCGGCGTTTACGGCCATCACCGGCTATGCACCCGAAGATGTACTGGGCCACAACCCCCGGATACTGGCTTCAGGACGGCACGATGCTGCGTTCTACGCTGTCGTGTGGCGCAGCATCCATGCAGAGGGCCTCTGGCAGGGGGAAATCTGGAACAAGCGCAAAAACGGCGAGGTGTATCCGCAGTGGCTGACCATCAGCCGCATCAACAATGCCGAAGGCGAGGCCACACACTACATTGCCATTTTTTCGGATGTGAGTCAGCGCAAGGCGGACGAGCAGCGCATTCGCTGGATGGCGCATTTTGATCTGCTGACCGGCCTGCCCAATCGCGCCATGCTGCGCGACCGTTTTGCCCATGACCTGAGTCTGGCCCAGCGCGGCAACGACCCGATGGCGCTGATGTTCCTGGATCTCGATCATTTCAAGAACATCAACGATTCGCTGGGGCATGGCATTGGTGATGAGTTGCTGATTGCGGTGTCAAGGCGCATGCGCCAGCAGGTGCGCGAGCAGGACACCGTCGCGCGCATGGGCGGCGATGAATTCGTGCTGGTGCTGCCGGGCACCGATGCCGATGGTGCCGCCCACCTGGCGCGCAAGCTGATCGAATCCATCGCGGCGCCCGTGCAGGTGCGTGAGCACGAGCTGATGGTGACTCCCTCGATCGGCATCGCCATGTTCCCGGACGATGGCCGCGACCTGGACACCCTGGCGCAATACGCCGATGCGGCCATGTACCGCGCCAAGCTCGACGGGCGCAATGCCTACCGTTTCTATTCCTCCGACATGCACACACAGGCGGCGCGCACCCTGCTGCTTGAAGGCGCGCTGCGCCGTGCGCTGGAGCGCGAGCAACTGTCGCTGCACTACCAGCCGCAAAGCAATCTTCAGGACGGGCGTGTCGTGGGTGTGGAAGCCTTGCTGCGCTGGCAGCACCCGGAGCTGGGCATGGTGTCCCCAGCCGAGTTCATTCCCATTGCGGAAAAGAGCGGGCTGATTCTGCCGCTCGGCGAATGGGTGCTGCGCACGGCGGTGCAGCAGCTGGCGCGCTGGCAGACCAGCGGGCTGCCGCACATCATGATGGCGGTGAATGTGTCCGCGGTGCAGTTCCGCCACCCCAATCTGCCCGGCTTGGTGAGCCGTATCCTGGCCGAAGAAGGCGTTTTGCCTGCGTGCCTGGAGCTGGAGCTGACGGAGGGCGTGGCCAGCAACGATCCCGAACGGGCCATTGCCATCATGGCCGACTTGCGGGCGCGGGGTGTGCGCATGTCGATTGACGATTTTGGCACCGGCTATTCATCGCTCAGTTACCTCAAACGCTTTCAGGTCTACAAGCTCAAGATCGACAAGTCCTTCGTGCAGGACATCACCGTGGATGCGGAAGACCTGGCCATCGTCAACGCCATCATCAGCATGGCCTCCAGCCTGGGCTTGCAGACCATTGCCGAAGGGGTGGAGACGCAGGAGCAGCTCGATGTCCTGCGTGCCAAAGGCTGTGGCGAAATCCAGGGCTATTTCTTCAGCAAGCCCCTGCCCGCACCGGAATGCGAGCAGTTCCTGCGCGCACACCGCAGCGTGGCGGTGCGCTCTTGAAACGGCGCTCAGGTGGCTGGTTGTAGGCGGGGCTGGCGCTGGTCCTTTTTGCCCGCAAAGTCAAAGTCCACTTCCGGCGCCCGGCCGCTCACGATGTCGGCCAGCGCCTTGCCCGAGCCGCAGGAATGCGTCCAGCCCAGCGTGCCGTGCCCGGTGTTGAGGAACAGGTTGTCCAGTTTGGTGCGGCCAATCAGCGGCACATTGCTGGGCGTGGCCGGGCGCAAGCCCGTCCAGAACTGCGCCTGGGTTGCATCGCCTGCCCCGGGAAAAAGCTGTTCCACGCGGCGCACGATGGCCTCGCAACGGGCCATGTTCAAGTCGCGGCCATAGCCGTTGAGTTCTGCCGTTCCCGCAATGCGCAGGCGGTCGCCCTGCTCGCTGGTGTAGCGCGAGAAGACGAGTTTGAATTCATCGTCTGTCAGGCTGACCTGGTGGGCCATCGTGGCGTCCTTCACCGGCATGGTCACCGAATAACCTTTGGCCGGGTAAATGGGCAACGACACGCCCAGCGGTTGCGCCAGCAACGGGCTGTACGAGCCCATGGCCAGCACATAGGCGTCGCCGCGCACCCGTTCGAAGCGCCCTTCGGCCGTGGTGACCTCCACATGGTCGATGGCTCCCGCGACGGCACGCAGTGCGGTGATGTGTTCGCCCAGGCGGAACTGCACCCCGGCTTGTGCACACAGGGCGGCCAACTCGCGGACGAACAGGTTGGCGTCGCCCGATTCATCTTCGGCCGTAAAGGTGGCGCCCGCCAGTTGTGGGCGGATGTGGGCCAGGGCCGGTTCGATGCGCACGGCCTCGTCGGCGCTGATGACCTGGCGTTCGCAGCCCAGCTGGCGCATCTGCTCTGCGGGGCCGAGCGCGCCGTCAAATTCCTTCTGGTTGGTATAGAAGTGCAGGATACCCTGGGTGCGCTGGTCGTACTGAATGCCCGTGTCGCGGCGCAGCTGCTGCAAGGCTGTGCGGCTGTAGGTGCCCAGGCGCACGATCTGCTGGATGTTGTGGCGCGTGCGTGCCGGGGTGCAGTTGCGCAGAAACTGCAGACCCCAGAGCCACTGGCGCATGTCGGCGCGCACGCGAAACAGCAGGGGAGCGTCTTCCTGGCCCAGCCACTGCAGCACCTTGAGCGGCGCGCTCGGGTTGGCCCAGGGCTCGGCGTGGCTGACCGAGATCTGCCCGCCATTGGCAAAACTGGTCTCGGCGCCGGGCGTGGCTTGGCGGTCGATGACGGTCACGTCGTGGCCGCGTTGTTGGAGGTAATAAGCCGAAGTGACACCGAGCAAGCCGGCGCCGAGAACGATCACGCGCATTTTGGAGCCTTTCAGGGTTCCAGTGCTTGATGGATAAGCGGTAATAGCTATTAAATAAATAGCATACAGCCGACGTTTCCGTCAAGCTGCCGCTCCCCCTGTCCTTGTGACCTGAGAGATTCACCCCCTGCCAGCATGGCGTGGGGTTTGCTCCTTCGGTGCGCCACGGTGGTGGCGGCTCTCCAGACGGCTGTGATGAAAGGTGCAGTACGGAACCTGAGCGTGTATGGGAGTTTGCGCCTTCGGTGCAGCGGGCGGTGCCGCTGAGCTCTCCTGCAGTGCGCGATTCTAGGCTCACCCGAGGCCCTGCGTGGGGTGCGCAGGGCCTTATGCCGCACAACAGTTGCTTATGGTGCAGCGGCTCCTCCCTCCCTTGGGGCCGCGTCAGTTGCGGTAAGGGTTGTCGGGGCGCCGATCTTTGCGGTTGGGGGCGCCATCGCCGTCGCGGTCGCGGCGGTTGGGTGTGGCGCCACGGTTGTGTGAGGGGCGGTGCTGGGGCGCGTTGTAATGGGGCTGGCGACCGTCGGGTGTGCGGTCGTACCGGTTGGGTACGCCATCGCCGTCACGATCACGGTCGCGGCGATCGGGAATGCCGTCGCCGTCACGGTCCCAGCGGCCTGGCTCCATGTGCCAGCGTCCGCCGCGCTCAATCCATTGCGGCGTGTTGTAGCGATAGCCGGGGCGGGCCTTGATCCAGTGGCCATCGATCCAGCGGTAGCGGTCATGGCGCCATTCCCAGTGGCCCTGTACCCAGACCATGCCGCGCCGTGGGCGGGGCGCGGCCTCGTAGTGCACGGGGGGCGGTGCTGTCTGGATGACGATGGTGGCCGAGGTGGCTGCCTGCGCGGTGGGCGCCAGGGCGAACAAGGACAGCAGGGCGATGCTTGCGGCGGCGAGTACGGTGCGTGCCATGGAAACACTCCTTTGAAGGCCCCGAGGGGAGCCGTTGGGTGCATTGTGTAGCGCACTTCGTCAAGTGTTTGTAGGCGTTTGGCGAAGGGGTGTGAGTAAATGTTTCAGGCACATGCGTCAGTGTGCGATACCGTGAGAAATGTCACGCTACAGATGCCGCAGCAGAGGCGCTGTAGTCTCTTGTCGTGGGTCAAAAGGGTTCGAGTGTTTTTGGCCTCCAGCGCTTTCTGCGTAAGCGCTGGCAGCTATCGTAATGATAGTGATTGGTGTGCGCGCCCTGCGCGTGTCAGGCCGATGCCGGTGGTGCGGTAACGGGGGCGGACTCGGCTCCAGTGCTCTCTGCCAAGGCTGGGAGCTGGGCCGGAGCGAAATACAGCATCACCCAGCCCGCCATGGGGCGAAAGGCTTGCTCGCTGGTGGCCATCCACAGACTGCCGCGGGGCGAGATGCCGCCGATCAGCAGCCATTGCTCTCCCTGGGTGCCCATGCGCTGCTGTAGCTGCTTGAAGTTGAAGGTCTCTGTGAGCTTGCGCGTCTGCATGGACCAGCCTTCCTGCAGCCAATGGTGGAGTTGCTCAAACGTGGCTGACGGGCTGAAGGCGCTGTAGCCGCGCTGCTGCAGCGGCAGGCGCTTGTTGCCGCCACCCGCTTCCAGGTGGGTGGCCAGCTGGAAGGTGCGGTGGTGGCCAAACTCTGCTCCCTGGGCCTTGCAGGTCAGGGCGTTGTAGTAGTCGTTATCGGTGGCGCACAGCAGGTGGCTCAGGTGCTCGGTTTCCAGTGCATGGTGCGCGTGCTCGGAGAGGATTTCGCCATAGTAGACGTCGATGCCATCCATGCGGATGGGCTTGAGCCGCTGGTAGGCGCCATCGGCCACCATCACGGAGATGCCCAGCTTTTTGAGGGCTTGCGCCAGCATTTGTGACCAGGGTGAGGCGCCCACGATGAGCAGTCCGTTTTCTTCCCCGGCCGCCAGCCCCAGATGGCGCGCCATGCGGGCCAGGGTCAGGCCGTGTGCAAGCACCGTGGTGATGATGACCAAAAATACGATGGGCAGCAGGCGTTCGGCATCGGGGTAGCCGGCGTCGACCAGGGCCGGGCCAAAAATGCCGGCCGAAGCCGCTGCAACGATGCCGCGCGGCGCAATCCAGGCCAGCAATTGCTTGTCGGCCTTGCGCATGGGCGAGCCGAGAGTGGCTAGCCCAATGGACAGCGGGCGCACCACCAGCAGGATGGATAGCACGAACAGGGCAGCGCGCCAGTCCAGCTGGCCGATCTGGCTGAATTTGAGTTGCGACGGGATCACGATAAACAGCACCGACAGAAGCACCACGGTGAGGTTTTCCTTGAAGTGCCGCAGATCTTCCCGTTCCACCAGTTTCATGTTGCCAATGACCAGGCCCATCAAGGTTACGCTGAGCAGGCCCGCCTCATGCTGAACCCGGTTGCTGGCCCAGTAGCTGACCAGCACCAGCACCATGAGCAGGGGCGCCTTGAGGTGCGAGGGAATGGAGCCGCGCCGGAAAAGCCAACCGGTAGCCCAGCCGCCAACCCCTCCGAAGACGGCTGCCGCCGCAATCGCCGCGCCCATGCCTTGCGCCACCTGGGCCCAGCCGCTGTCGGCGAGGGTGAAATACTGAAAAGTCAAAACCGCCAGCAGCACGCCCACGGGGTCGTTCACGATGCCTTCCCATTTGAGCAGTGCAGCCGAATCCTTGTTGAGTCGGGCCTGCCGCAGCAGGGGCAGGATCACGGTGGGGCCCGTCACCACCAGAATGGCGCCCAGCACCCAGGCCACCGGCCAGCTCAGCCCGGCAATGTAGTGTGCTGCCAGCCCCCCGAGCAGCCAGGCCAGCGGCGGGCCCAGCACCGTGAGTCGCCCGATGCCGTGGCCGACCCGGCGAAACTCGCTGGCTTTCAGGTCCATGCCCCCTTCGAACAGGATGATCGCCACACCCAGGCCAATGAGCTCGGCCAACTCGGCCTGCGGCATGCCGATCTGGATGATGCCGGTCACGGGCCCCAGCAGCAGTCCAGAGGCAATCAGCACGACGATGGCCGGCAGTTTGATCCGCGCGGCCAGCCATTGGCTGGAAAGGCCAGCGGCCAGGATCATCAGTAGTACGGTGGCCATGTGCATGAAGGCAGTCTCTCGGGGGGGAAGGGGATAACGAACGCGATGTGGAGATCGTAAAGGATGCCCTGAACAACTGCACCCTGTGCATGCCACGGAGTGGAAAAACCGCAGGGTTGGCGGTTTCACATGGCCGCATGTCCTCGGTGCGTCTTTCCAAAGAGAACCGCAAATGCCGGCGGAAAGACAAGCCAGAAGCCCGACTCTGGCATGAGAGCGGCTCCGACA
Source organism: Giesbergeria sp. (assembly GCA_030690515.1). GTDB lineage: Bacteria > Pseudomonadota > Gammaproteobacteria > Burkholderiales > Burkholderiaceae_C > Simplicispira. The sequence goes on along the minus strand of JAUYGP010000106.1, from coordinate 3,532 downwards.
CCGCCCAGGGCCAGCAAGCTCCAGCCGATGGACTTTGGGAGAGCCTTGGGCGACAGCGTTTCAAGCGCCGATACCGCCAGCCCGCAGACAAACAGCACGACGCCAAACAGTACAAACCAGACAACGGCTCCGGTCATTGGATCGGTTCCGACGGCATTGAAGACGCCGCGTCTGGCAATTGAAGCGAGCACATCGCCGAAAACGGCCACCGCGAAAACGGTGTGAATTGCGGAGACGCCGATAAGCCAACGACCGATCCAATGTTTCATTTTGCTTTCCTGGTGAGAGTGAGGGTGGGTTTCTTGTTGCCAACCACCGGTGGGTGCCGTTCATGCACTCGTCAGCGTCCGCTCAGTTGCCCGAGCTGGGGCGACTGTGCATCTGGGGGGCTGCGGCGTGACGGTCCGGGGTGCCGGTGTGTACCCGTGCCCCCAGCCTTGTGAGTAGGTGCATGAGCCCCATCCACATGCGCTCGAACCCCGGCATTTCGGGCGGCACCTGCGCCAGGTGCCGTCCCAGTGCGCGCTGGTGTTCGGACGCGGTGATGGGGGGTGGGCTCTTGGTGCTGAAGTCGAAGGTCGTCTGGGTAAAGGGCTCGATCTGCCAGGCCTGCATGTCCGCCAGTGCGGGCGCCAGTTCGGCGGTGAAGGTAGGAAGCGTCAGCCCCGGCCCCACAAGTCCTAGCGCCTGATAGGCCTGCAGCACCCCGGTGTGGCGCAGCGTGTCTGTGGGCGCGCGCAGCAGGGCGGACCAGGCCTGGGCTATACCGGTGCGAAACCCTGGGGACAGGGTTTGGGTGCAGCCAAAGTCCAGAACGCCCACGTCCCAGTGGGCCCCCTGGGGCAGAAACAGGAAATTGCCCGGGTGAGGGTCGGCGTGGATCCGGCCCAGCACGAAGATGCAGTGCATGAACCAGTCCCACAGGCATTGCCCGACCCCGTCGCGCTGAGCAGGCGTGGGGTCTGTGGCCAGCCATGCATCCAGATGCAGGCCCTGTAGGTATTGCTGCGTGAGCACATGGGGACGTGTATGTGACGCGATGGGTTGAGCGATCACAATCCCCGGTAACGCAGCGTTCCGGGCAAACCACTGCAGTTGCTCAGCTTCCTGTAGATAGTCCACTTCGCGCAGCAGTGTGGCCTCGATTTCGTTCATCACACTGTCGATCACGTGGTCACCAGGCATCGGTATGTCGGTGTGTGCGAGCGCGCGCAGCGCGGTCCGCATCAGTGCGATGTCGCTGGCAATGGTGCTGGCGATGCCGGGGTATTGCACCTTGACCGCTACCGTGCCGTGGCCCACCAGTTGTGCGCGGTGCACTTGGCCCAGGCTGGCAGCCGCGAAGGCGGTGGGTTCGAATTGCGTGAAAAGCGCCTCGGGCTCCTGCCCGAAGGACTGGCGGAACACACGCCCTATCAGTGCACGGTTGATCGGTGGCGCTTGGTGGTGGGCGCGCTGGAGTTCTTGTCGCACCCGCTCAGGCAGCAGGTTGGGATGCATGCTCAGCAGCTGCGACACCTTGAGCGCGGTGCCCCGCAATTGGCCCAGTGCTCCAAAAAGGATGCGGCCCAGGGCGGCTTCATGGTCGGCCTGCGCCTGCGCCTGGGCCGTGGGCGTGCGCACGCGGTGGCCGAGCCGGGCCAGGCCGATGCGTGCTGCCGCCAGGCCCGTGATGGAGCCGCGGGCGAGCTTGCTGGTGCGCGGCGGGTCAGCGCTGGCCATGGCCTGGGGCTGCCACGCGGTGCAGCATGGCCCGCACGATGCGCCGGTGAAACGGGGTGACGATGGCCATGTAGGCATGCCCCAGCGCGTTGTGGATATGCACCACAGTGCTCACTACCAGCGTGGGGTTTTTGCCAGTAGGCGTGCGTTTGGCCAGAGACACCTGCACATCGAGGTGCTTGTCATCCTGGCCCATCACCACTTCAGTGTCGCTCAGGTGGCGGATCAGGAAGATGCCCACGCGGTCGCCCTCGCGGTAGCTGCGGGCGTCCTTGGGGGGCAGGCCGCTGGCGGTCGAGTGAGCGTCGTGCAACTGCCCCAGGTCTTTGAGCCCCACCAGCCGCACCAGCTTGTTGCGGGCTGTCATCAGGTGTTGTGTCCATTGCGGCGTGCGCGTCACAACGTCCAGCCAGGTCTGGAGTGCGCTGTGCTCCGGGTGGGGGTCGGTCACTTCGTAGGCGTCGAAGAATTGTGCTCCGGGCAGGTGCGCATGGATGACCGTGCCCTCTGGGATACGGGCTTCCTTCACGGTGGCGTGCGCGTTCATGGGGCTTTCTTTCTGCGGGGTGTGACGGGGGTTTTTGCCGCTGTAGTCCGAGGGGCTTGGGTCTTGCTGCGGGGGGCTTTGGGCGGTGAGGTAGAGGGCGTCTGCGGGTCTGTGGCCGCCGTGGGGGCGGCTGGCGTGCGCGGTGGCATGCTGCCCAGGGTCTGCCGGGCCAACTGCAGCATTCCCAGCAGGCCGCTGCCGTGCTGGGCCATGCGTGCCATCTGGCTGCGCAGCACAAAGCCGCCCAGTTGCAGCGCGCGGTTGACCAGTCCGCTGCGCAGCGTCTGTACCAGTACGCCGAGCGACAGGTCTACCAGTTGTGTGGTGTCGGCAAATTCATCGGAGCTGTCGGCGAGCCAATAGGCCACCACACCGACAAGGTAGTCGGTGTAGAGCCCACCGGCCAGGTTTTTGAAGTCGCAGGGCTCGATCTCGCCTGCTGCTTCGGCCGCTTCCAGAAAACTGGTGACGGCCTCGCGCAGACCCTGGCGTGCGACCAAGGGTTCGGCCAGCATCGACAGAGGCGAGCGTTGGGTCAGTGCGCGCACCTGGGCCACAAATTCGCGGTCGGGCAGCAGGCGCTCCAGCACGGCATCGGTCAGGCGCTGCAGCTTTTCCTGGAGGTTGTAGCCGGTCAGGCCGGGCGTCTGCAGCGTGTCTGCCAGTGCCTGGTGCACCACCTCGTCCAGATAGCCCAGAACGATGCGGTCCTTGGTGGGAAAGTACTTGTAGATGGTGGCGTCGCCAATGCTGGCCGCACGGGCGATGTCTTTCATCGTCGTGCCGTCAAACCCCTGGCGCGTCATGAGATCCACCGCGCTGGCCACAATCTGGCGGCGCGTGGCGTCTTGCTGTTGGCGGGTTGTTTTCATTTGACTATCGTTTAATAAACAAATTTTGTTATTTAAAGGATAGTATTTTCTGTTTAAGTCGTCAACAAAGTGTTGTATTGGCGTTGGACTACGCTCTGCATGTATGCGGCATGCAAAGACGTTATTTGGAATGTTTTTGGCAGCTAGCGCTTGCTGGTAAAGCGCAATAAGCTATCAAAAACAGAGTGTTCTGGGCTGCTCATCGACGTTTGCGCCGCCTCAACGCCGCATCTGAGCAAAGGCCTCGAACTCCCAGCTGCGCAGTGCCAGCAACAGCGTATAGCCCTCGCGCTCACGTTCGGGCAATTTCTGATCGGCCAGGTGCTGCTGGGCAAAGTCTTGCGCCACACGCTGCATGCGCTCCATGAAGGCGGGGGCCAGTGAGCGGCTG
>JAUYGP010000095.1 GCA_030690515.1 Giesbergeria sp. | reverse complement strand
GGCCATGGCCGAGCGCATGGCGCACCTGGCGCAGTACGACCCCTTGACCGATCTGCCCAACCGTGTACTGCTGCAAGACCGTGCCCAGCACGCCCTGGCCGTGGCCCGCCGCGACGGCAAGGGCCTGGCGGTGATGTACCTGGACCTCGACGGGTTCAAGCAGGTCAACGACACCCTGGGCCACGACGCTGGCGACCAGTTGCTGGTGCAGTTTGCCCGCCGCCTGGCGGCCACCATGCGCCAGTCCGACACTGTGTGTCGCCAAGGGGGCGATGAATTTGTGGTGCTGTTGCCTGCCCTGGCATCCCCTGCGCAGATCCGCACGGTGGTGCGCAAGGTGCTGGCGATCGTGCAGCAACCGTTTGTTTTGCAGGGGCAAGAGCAGCACATCGGCTTGAGCGGGGGGCTGGCCCTGTTTCCCCAGCATGGCGATAGCTATGAGATGCTGGCACGCCATGCCGACACCGCCATGTACGCCGCCAAGCGCGCCGGGCGCATGCAGGTGCGCTGCTATGCGGGGCCGGATGCTGAGCCCGAGTGGGTGGACCCGGGCGACGTGCAGGATAGCGCGCCATCGGGCCTTTGATTGCTATTGAAAATAGAGCTGTTAGCGCTTTATGGGTAAGCGCTAGAGGCCATTTTCATCCAATTTTTTGGTCCATTTCAGGAGCACATCCGGGCTGGCTTTGAATTTGTTGCACGGTCGCGCAAATTATTTTGATGGCCGCAGCTGGGCGCTGTGGCTAACATCCCGGCACACTTTCCCCCGAAACCCTCCGAGGAGCGCCGCGTGTCCGACCTGTCCACCATCACCTGCATCGAAGACCTGCACCGCGTCTACCAGCGCCGTGTGCCCCGCATGTTTTACGACTACTGCGACTCGGGCTCGTGGACCGAAAGCACCTACCGCGCCAACGAGGACGACTTTCAAAAAATCAAGCTGCGCCAGCGTGTGGCCGTGAACATGACCGGCCGCACCACGCGCACCACCATGGTGGGCCAGGACGTGGCCATGCCCGTGGCGCTGGCCCCCACGGGCCTGACCGGCATGCAGCATGCCGACGGCGAAATTTTGGCCGCCCGCGCGGCGCGCGACTTTGGCGTCCCGTTCACGCTCTCGACCATGAGCATCTGCTCGATTGAGGATGTCGCCGAGCACGCCGGGCCGGGCTTCTGGTTCCAGCTGTATGTGATGCGCGACCGCGACTACATCGAGCGCCTGATCGACCGCGCCAAGGCGGCCGGCTGCTCGGCGCTGCAGCTCACGCTCGATCTGCAGATTCTGGGCCAGCGCCACAAAGACATCAAGAACGGCCTGTCTTCGCCCCCCAAGCCCACGCTGTCCAACCTCATCAACCTGGCGACCAAGCCGCGCTGGTGCCTCGGCATGCTGGGCACCAAACGCCGCAGCTTCGGCAACATCGTCGGCCATGCCAAGGGCGTGGGCGACATGTCGTCGCTGGCGTCGTGGACGGTGGAGCAGTTTGACCCCGAACTCAACTGGGGCGATGTGGAGTGGATCAAGAAGCGCTGGGGCGGCAAGCTGATCATCAAGGGCATCATGGACGCCGAAGACGCCCGCCTGGCTGCCAACAGTGGGGCCGACGCGCTCATCGTCAGCAACCATGGTGGCCGCCAGCTCGACGGCGCACCCTCGTCGATTGCCGCGCTGCCCGGCATCGTGCAAGCCGTAGGCAAAGACATCGAGGTGTGGATGGATGGCGGCATCCGCAGCGGCCAGGACGTGCTCAAGGCCCGCGCCCTGGGTGCGCAGGGCACCATGATCGGCCGTGCCTTCCTCTATGGTCTGGGGGCTTATGGGGAGCTGGGCGTGACGCGGGCGCTGGAGATCATCCGCAAGGAGCTGGATCTGACCATGGCGTTTTGCGGCCGCACCGACATCAACACCGTGGACGAGAGCATCCTGCTGCCGGGCACCTATCCGCGGTAGCCCCGGCCTGGCCTGCTATCGGGGCCCTCTGCACCCGGCGGGCGCACCAGGGGCTGCGTTGCCCTTGATCAGCAGCTTTGGCATTCCTTCGACACAATGCAGGGCAGGCGCATGGACACCCCAATGCATGCGTGCCGGCAACGACAAGGAAGCCCTCCATGAACCGCACCCCACTTTTTCTGCTGGCGGCGCTGGCCCTGGCCAGCCCGCTGGCGCAGGCCGACACCGGCAAACTACTGCTCACGGGCGGCGTCAGCAGCATCACGGGGGCGGCCGGGGGCGGCATCACGCCCTGGGCCGTGATCGGCAGCAACGCCACCGAGGGCGAGTGGGGTGCCACGGCCTTTACGACCCGTGCGGTCACGCAGGACTACGCGCTGACCAGCTACGGCGCGGCGCTGGCCTGGAACGAGCGCGTCGAGCTGTCGGTGGCGCGGCAGGATTTTGATGCTGGTGCGGCAGTGGCCCTCAACGGCATTGCGCCCTTTGGCGTGCTGCCCGGCCAGCACATTCGCATGGACGTGCTGGGCCTCAAGCTGCGCGTGGCGGGTGATGCTGTGCTCGACGCCGACACCTGGATGCCGCAAATCGCCGTGGGCCTGGAGCACAAACGTGTGCGGCCGGGCTCGCTGCAGTCGGTGTTGGACTTTGTGGGGGCTGACACGCAATCCACGGATTTTTACGTCAGCGCCACCAAGCTGGTGCTGGACAAGGGCCTGCTGCTGAGCGCTACCCTGCGCTCCACCCGTGCCAACCAGAACGGCCTGCTGGGTTTTGGCGCGGCGGCGCCGGGGCGCAACAGCCGCAGCCTGCACCCCGAGTTTTCGGTGGCCTGGCTGCTGCGGCGCGACCTGGCCATTGGTGCCGAGCTGCGCTTCAAGCCCAACAACCTGCAGGCCACAGGTGAGGCGGCCGGCCTGGGCGCTGCGCTGCGCGAAGACGCCTGGAAAGACATATTCATCGCCTGGGCGCCCAGCAAGAACCTCTCGTTCACCCTGGCCTGGGCAGACCTGGGCCGGGTGGTGCCGGGCATCACCAACGGGCGCCGCCAGTCGGGCGCCTACTTCTCGGCCCAGGTCGCTTTCTGAACAACGCGCAAGAAACCCCCATGAAAAAACACACTGCCCTGTATTGCGCACTGCTGCTGGCAAGTGCCAGCCTGGCGGCCGCGCACGCCCAGACGCCTGCTGCGGCGCGCCCGCCGACCGCCACCGCGCCCCAGCCCCCCGCAGGCCTGTATGCCGCGCTGGGCGAGAAGGCTGGCATCGTGCGCCTGGTGGATGACTTTGTGGAACGCCTGGTGCACCACCCGCGCATTGGCAGCCAGTTCAAAGACACCAAGCCCGCCCCGCTCAAGGAAAGCCTGGTGAACCAGTTCTGCCAACTCAGTGGCGGGCCCTGCGTGTACGACGGCCCGGAGATGGGCGAGCTGCATGCCGACATGGATATCAACAAGGGCGACTTCAACGCGCTGGTCGAGGCACTGCAAGCCGCCATGGATGCCCAGGGCATTGCCTTTACCCAGCAAAACCGGCTGCTGGCGCTGCTTGCGCCCATGCACCGCGACATCATCACGGAGCACTGACATGCTGAAAAATACTCTTTTTTTGATAGCTGCTTGCGCAATCAGTGCGGGCGCTGGAGCCGGAAATGTGCAGTTTCAGGTGCTGGACAAAGAAGGCCGTGCCGTGCCCGACGCCGTGGTGGTGCTGTACCCGGCTACTCCGGGCGTGCCGCCCGCGGCCAGCAAGGTGACGATTGGCCAGCAGCGCATGCGCTTCCTGCCGCTTGTCACTGTGGTGGCACCGGGCAGTACGCTGCACTTCACCAACCTAGACCGCTGGGACCACCACATCCGGGGCACCTCGGCCGCACAGGGGTTTGCTGACGCGTCGGCCGGCGCAGACTTTGAAATGCGTCTGGCAGGCGCGAATCCGGGCACGCCGGGTGGCGAAGCGGAAGTCACCGTGCAAAAGCCCGGCGCCATTCTGCTGGGCTGCCATTTGCACGGTTCCATGCGCGGCCATGTCTTCGTCACCGATTCGGCCTGGACCATCAAGACCGACGACGACGGTATTGCCCGCTTCGCCGCCGTACCCGAAGGCGCTGCGCAGTTGCGCGTCTGGCACGCCGAGCAACTGGTAGAGCTACCGCGCCGCAGCCTGCAGGTGGGCGCCGCGCCAGTGCTTGACAGCGTGCAGTTGAGCGTGGTGCCGCGGCGCAGGAAATACTGAGAGCGTGGCTACCTTGTAGAGAG
>JAUYGP010000092.1 GCA_030690515.1 Giesbergeria sp. | reverse complement strand
CCAGCGACGACCTGGCCTCGGGAAGCCTGCAGGCAGGCGGCAGCGCCTTTGCCCAGCATGTGCAGCATTACGCCAGCCGCCCGGTCGATGCCGCCATCTGGGGGTTTTCCAAGCAGTCGCTCGACTACCGCATCTATGTGACCAACGCCGCCGGGCGCGTGGTCTTTGACTCGCAGTCGCAAGCCGTCGGCCAGGATTTTTCACAATGGCGCGACGTCGTGCTCACCCTGCGCGGCGAGTATGGCGCACGCATGAGCCGCGACACGCCGGGGGACGACACCAGCGGCGTGATGCACGTCTCCGCCCCGATCTTTGTGCAGAGCCGCATCGCCGGGGTGCTGACCGTGGCCAAGCCCACGCGCACCGTGCAGCGCTTTGTCGACCGGGCCGAGCACAAGGTGCTGATGGGCGGGCTGCTGCTGCTGGCGCTGTCGGCTGCCGTGGGTGTGGCCGTGACGCTGTGGATGGTGTGGAACGTGCGGCGCCTGCGCGACTACGCCCTGAGCGTGCAGGGCCCCGAGGCCGGCACGCACACCACCGCAGCCACCCCGGTGCTGGCCGTGCCGCAGGTGCCGGGCGAGCTGGGCGACCTGGCGCGCGCGATGGACCGCATGCGCGCCCGGCTGGAGGGGCATGGCTACATCGAAGCCTATGTGCGCGCCCTCACCCACGAACTCAAAAGCCCGGTGGCCGCCATCCGGGGCGCCGGCGAGCTGCTGCAGGAAGACCTGCCCGCAGGCGACCGCACCCTGTTTGCCGCCCAGGTGGTGCAGCAAAGCGAGCGCCTGCAACGCCTGATCGACCGCCTGCTGGAGCTGAGCAAGCTCGAGCAGCGCCAGCACGCCGAAGCGCAGGGCGCGGTGGCGCTACACGACTGCGCCCGCACCGCGCTGGCCCACACCCAGGCGCGGGCGGCGCAGCGCGGCGTGGCGCTCACCCTCACGGGCCAGGGCACCAGCGGCCCGTGGGAGGCCGAACTCATCACCCTGGCGCTGACCAACCTGATCGACAACGCCATCGATTTTTCGCCCCCCGGAAGCACCGTGGCGGTCGATCTGCAAGGCAGCACGGTGGCCGTGCAGGACAGCGGCCCCGGCGTGCCCGATTACGCCTTGGAGCGCCTGGGCGAGCGCTTCTTCACCACCGCCCGCCCGAATGGCGAGCGCAGTGGCTCGGGCCTGGGGCTGGCGATCGTGCAGCGGGTGGTGGCGCTGCATGGCGGGCACATGGCGGTGCGCAACACCGCGCCGGGCCTGCGGGTCGAGCTGCGTCTGCCCCACTGAAAGTTTCGCCCAGCGGGCAGGACTTCACACTGCCCTCACAAACTTCATCGTGCCCTCACGGCGGCGCCACAGACTGCCCCCACATTCACTGTGGAGCACGCTCTTGAAACACCCCTGGTTCACCAAACTGGCCGCACTGGCCGCCGTCGTCTTGTTGCTGCTTTTCGGCCTGGGCCTGATCGAAGACGTGGTGCGCGACCGCCAGCACTACCGCAGCATGACCGCCCAGAACGTGGCCAGCAGCCTGGCCGGGCCGCAAACGCTGATGGGCCCGCTGATCCACAGCGCCTGCGTGGAGAGCTGGGACGTGGAAACCGGCAAGGGCGACGAGCGCCGCAGCGAGGAGCGGCGCCGCGAGTTCCTGCTGACCGCCATGCCCGAGCAGCTTCAGCTGAAATCGGGCGCTGCCATGGAAGAACGTGCCCGCGGCCTGCACAAGGTCAACACCTACAAGCTCAAGACCCACATCCAGGCGCAGTGGGCGCCGCTTGCCAGCCTGCAGCCGCAAACCACCGTCAAAGGTTCGCGCATGCAGTGTGGTGCGCCCATCCTGATGCTGGGCGTGGGCGATGCGCGCGGCATCCGCACGGCGCAGCTCACCTTGGGCGGGCAGACGCTGGCGCTCAAACCCGGCACCTTTCACCCCCAGTACAGCCGGGGGCTGCACGCCACGCTGCCCGAATCCGTACTCAGCGCCACCGACGGCCTCGCCGCAACGCTGGACCTGGAGCTGGTGGGCACCGAGCGCCTGTCCATCGTGCCCCTGGGCAGCAACACCGAGGTGCAATTGAGCAGCGGCTGGCCGCACCCTTCGTTTACCGGCCGCTTTCTGCCCTCCGAACGGGAGGTGCGGGACGACGGCTTCACGGCGCAATGGCGCCTGTCGTCCCTGGCTACCACAGCGCAGCAAGACATTGCCCAGGGCAAACCGGTGTGCCAGGCCAGCACCAGCGACGACGACGAGCAAGCCACCGCCGCGCCCAGCGGCGGTTGTGCCGACAGCTTCAGCGTGGCCTTCATCGACCCGGTGAACCCGTATTCACTGGCCCAACGCGCCATCAAGTACGGCGTGCTGTTCATCGCCCTCACCTTTGTGGCCGTCGGCTTGTTTGAGCTGATGAAGCGCTTGCGCGTGCACCCGGTGCAGTACCTCCTGGTGGGCAGTGCGCTGTGCAGCTTCTTTTTGCTGCTGCTCAGTCTGTCGGAACACCTGCCCTTTGGCGCCTCTTACGCACTGGCGGCCACGGCCTGCGTGCTGCTGCTGGGCTACTACGCCAGCCACATGCTGGGCAGCGTGCGCCGGGGCCTGCCGTTTGGCGCGGGCATGGCGCTGCTCTACGGCCTGTTGTATGTGCTGCTGCAACTGGAGCAGACAGCGCTGGTGGTGGGCGCACTGGCCCTGTTTGCCGTGCTGGCCCTGGTGATGGTGCTGACGCGCAAGGTGAACTGGTACGGACTGACCGCCCCACGGAGCGCTGCCACAGCGCCGCAATCGCCATGAGCCGCGCCCCCTCCTTTCACCAGGAAATCACCTGGGCGCAGCACCTGATGGCCCCCGTCACCGCGCAGCAAACGGCCCTGTCCCCCGCCGAGGCGCAGCGCCTTGCGCGCCTGCACAACCGCCTGCTGGCCGCCCTGCAGGCGAATGACCGCGCCGCCCTGCGCTGCGCCCAGCAGGAGGTGCTGCAGGCCGCCTTCACCCCGGCAGGCACCCCAGCACTGCGCCGTGCACTGCGCGCACTGGTCTGGCGCATGGCGGCGCTGCTGCCAGCGACGCGGCGCAGCATCCGGAGATACGATTGACGGGGGATGATCCGTCCCCTCCCACCAGCGGCTCCGGTGTGGCCCCTGGATACTGTCCCCCACGACGGCACGGATCACTCAGGGTGGGGGCAGTCTCTTTCATTCGTTCGATGCCTAAAACTGGGAAAAAGATATGCCAATGCACGAAAAAATAAACTACGTTGAGTACCCGTCCAGAAATTTGGAGGCGACGAAGGCGTTCTTCCAGACGGCATTCGGTTGGTCGTTTGTCGATTACGGTCCAGAATACGCCGCTTTCTCAGACCAGGGTCTTGACGGTGGGTTCTTTCAGTCCGAAATGGCTGCCAGTACGGACAACGGGAGCGCGCTCATCGTTTTCTACAGCGCGCAACTGGAGGAAACGCAGGCCAAAATCACGGCGGCAGGCGGCCAGATTGTGAAGCCGATATTTGCCTTTCCGGGGGGCCGAAGATTCCATTTCACCGAGCCCGGTGGAAATGAATTTGCCGTGTGGGCGGACTAAGACGGCTGGGATGGGCCCGGTGAAGTTCTGCACAGGTGTCAACGTTGAAGGCAACGACGATGAGCACCCTGATACGCCACAACGGCCCAAGGCCGGCGTTGTGCCCCAAGGTCCAGGAGAACTGCCGCGCAAACGGCATCGCGCCACAAGCAAAGGAGAGAAATGAATTTCGTCACGAAGAACATCAAATGGGTCATGCTCATTTCTGGCGCACTGACATCCACGATGTTTTATGGATTGTTTGCACCCGAGGCCGCGCTGGAATCCATGTTTGGGAAATCGTTCAACGGAACGCTGGAATCGATGGTGGTACGGAGCTGGTCTGCGCTGGTCGGCCTGATGGGCGTCGTGCTCCTCTACGGCGCCTATAGCGAGAAGAACAGAGGGTTCGCCATCGCCATCGCCACCCTGAGCAAGGCGATCTTTGTCTCCTTGGTTCTGCTCTACGGAACGGAGTACTTGGCAAAAGCTGCTCCAGCGATCGCCATGGATTGCATGGTGGTTGTATTAGGCGTGGTGTATCTGGCCGCTGTGGCCCTGAAGCCCTCAGCAGCCCAAGCCTAGGCTCCGGCGGACGGCACTCGCCCGGCGGGCCTCTCCCTGCACTGAACGCGGACGTTCGCCGCCGTGGTCACGCTCACGGAATGGGGGGGTGGTGCGCACGGCAATCCGTGGACGAATCCGCAGACCCGGTTGCTACAAAAAACGGAGCTGCTAGCGCTTAGTAATTCAACGATTGAGATAGAAACATATCCAAATCGGTTACCTATCAAGCGCCAACAGCTATATTTTCAATAGCACATCAATGTGCATGCACGCCCTGCCCACCCAGTTGCGCCACCAGCTCGGCGTCGACACCGGCATACGCCAGCACCTTGCCGCCGCGCTGCGCGGCAAACTGGCGCGCGGCATCCTGTGATGCAAAGGCAGGCAGGTTGCCCGCGCGCATGGGGCCTTTGGCGGTGGAGCCGGTGACATAGAAGGCGCTGCGCGCATCGACCCAGCGGCGGCTGGGGACGTCGGTGACGTAGTGCGCCACGATTTCGTCGGCGCTGCGCCCCGGGCTGTAGCGGGCGACGTCGCCCAGGTACATGAACAGGCTCAAGGGGGAGTCAAAAAACTGCGCATCGCCGTTGGCAAAGATGACCTGCGCTGCCCAGTCGGGCGAGCGCGAGGGGTACATGCCGCAGACCGGGCAACGCACATCGGCCGGGACCGGGCGGGCCGCCTGCAAAGGCAGGCCCGAGGCGGGGTTGTAGGGCGTGGGGGGCGCGACGACGCAGACGTCGGCTTCGATCTCGGTGGCAGCCTCGGGCCCCAGGGCTGTGCGGACCATGGGCAGACTCCACAGCACCAGGGCCAACAGTACCAATGCAAGGCCCACGCCCAGCCACAGGCGCAGGGCCTGCGCGGGCATGGGGGGCTGCCAGGGCTGGTGCATGCTGCCGTTACATCTTCGTGTCGTGCAGGGCGCCGCCGCTCAGGTCGACCATGTCGGCCTTGATGTCGGCAAAGCGCAGCACCTTGCCGCCATATTCAGCGGCAAATTTTGTCGCATCGGCTTCTTGCGCAAAGCTGCCGATGGTCGGGCCCATGGAGCCCTGGCGTCGGCTGCCCAGCACGTAAAACGCGGTTTTGCCATCGATCCAGTGGCCAACGGGGTGCTCCCAGTCGGCCTTGCCCATGTCCTGCACGTAGATGGCACGCACCGCGCGCACCTGTTCTCCGGCCAGCAGGGTGTTGAACAGCTCCACCATGTCGCAGAAAAAGCTGGGGTGCTCCTGCCCAATGTAGTGCACCTGCGCCTTCGGGCCGGGGTAGTCGGCCAGCAGCATGCCGTCGAGTTCGCAGCTGGTGGAGCGGTCGATGTCGATGGGGCCCAGGGCCTGTGCGGTACCTGCAGGATCGCTGCAACCCGCCAGGGCGCCAAGCGACCCCAGAGCGGCCAGCGCGGCGAACCCCAGCAATTGACGGCGCTGACCGCAGGCCGGGGCGATGCCGCCATGGCGGCGGCAGGAACAGGTATGTTTCATGGCTTGAATCTCCAGTTGGCCAGGCCCAGGGGCAGAACGATCCAGGCCAGCATGACGGCGCCCATGATGACCGGGCTGCCCAAGGACGACGGCACAATGCTGGCCAGGCCATACAGCGTGCGCACGTCATCGAGCGCAAAAACGTTCAGGATGCGGAACACATCGGCCGGGTTGAGCAGCAGCAGCCAGGCAAACACCTCACCACCAAAGCGCCCGCCCGTAGCAACCAGGGTACCCAGCAGCAGCAGGTCGAACACCAGCACAAAGAAGAACCAGATGGTGATGGCCAGGCCCGAGGCGCGGGTGCGGTCGCGCGCCAGCACCGACAGCAGCACGGCCATGCTGAGGAACGCCAGGCCCAGCAACACCGAGCTGAGCATGAAACCAAAGTAGTGGAACAGTCCGGCCCAGCTCATGCGCTGGTACAGCAGCACCGCCACCAAGCCAAAGCCCGCCAGCGTGGAGAGCGTGAGCGCCGCCGCCAGGCCCAGGTATTTGCCCAGCAGCAGTTCCAGGCGCGTGATGGGCAGGGCCAGCAGCAGGTCGAGCGAGCCGCGCTCGCGCTCGCCCACGATGGCGTCAAAGCCCAGCAGCAGCGCGATCAGCGGAATCAGGTAGATCACCAGGCTGACCAGGCTGGCGATGGTGAACTCGATCGAGCGAAAGCCCACGCTGCCTTGCTGCGCGCCGCCAAAGTAGGCGATGACGAGCGAGAACACGGTAAAGACCAGGGCCACCGCCAGGACCCAGCGGTTGCGCATGCGGTCGCGGAATTCTTTGGCGGCAATGGTGAGGATGGGTGTTAGTTCCATGGGGCCTGTCCTTCAGTCGGAAAACCCGAAGAACACGTCTTCAAGCGAGGGTTCCTGCATCTTCACGTCGAGCACGCGCGCGCCAAACGGCGCCAGCGCGGCCAGCACGGCCATCTTGCGTTCGCGCGGGCAGCGCAGGCGCAGGCCGGTGGCGAGCAGCTCGGGGGCCTCGCCCGTCAGCGGTGCCAGGGCCTGGGCCACGGCGGGGGCGTCCTCGGCATGCAATTGCAGCTCGAACACCAGCGGCATTTGTGTTTGCTCGCGCAGCGCCTGCACACTGCCCACGGCCTGGATTTTTCCGGCCGCCATGATGGCCAGGCGGTCTACGCGCTCCTGCAGTTCGGCCAGGATGTGCGAGGTGATGATGACCGTGACGCCCTGCGCCTGCAGGCCACGCAGCGTGGCATAAAAGTCGCGGATGGCCTGGGGGTCGAGGCCGTTGGTGGGTTCATCGAGAAACAGCACCTGCGGCGCGCCCAGCAAGGCCTGGGCAAAACCCAGGCGCTGGCGCATGCCCTTGGAATACTCGCGCACCGGGCGTGCACCGGCATGGGCGAGGCCCACGCGATCGAGCACCTCCTGGCATTGCGTCGGGTTGGCGTGCTTGAGCCGGGCAAAGAACCGGAGCGTCTCCAGGCCGCTGAGGTTGTCGTACAGCACCACGTTTTCAGGCAGATAGCCCAGGTGGCGACGGGCCGCCCGAAAGCCCCGCCCTCCGACCTGCGCACCGCCAATCAGGATCTCGCCCTGCGTGGCCGAGATCAGGCCCAACATCATCTTGAACAGCGTGCTTTTGCCTGCGCCGTTGTGCCCTATCAGACCAAAGATTTCACCCCGGGGGATGTCGAGATCGACGCCATCGACGGCATGCAGCGCGCCATAGTATTTGCTGACGCCGCGCAGCGAGACCGCTGCGCTTTCACTGGCCGGAAAAGTACTTGCCACGCCATTGACTCCATTCTGGGTTGCTCGGCAGCATGCGCGGGTTGCGGTCGACGACCGTGGGTACGCGCAGTACCGGAAATTGCTGGCCCACCAGGCGCAGGGCCTGCACCGCGGGGCTGGCCAGCAGCAGTTTCATGCTGGGGTGGCGCCAACTCAGGCGATCCACCATGTCGTTGGCTTCGTAGGGCACATCACCAAAACCGTCACCGTCGCGGTCCCAGCCGATGTAGTTGCTCCAGTAGTTGCCTACCTTGCCGCCCCAGTCTTCGTCCTTGGTGCCCACGTAGCGCACCTGCTCGCGATTGCTGATGAAGTCGTTCTGCTCCACCACGTTGTTCTTCACCCCGGCCGAGAGATGGGCACCCACAAAGTTATCGACGATAAGGTTGTTGCGCAGCGTGACGTACTCGACGTCGTAGATGAAAAAGCCGCGCTGGTTGCCAGCAACCACATTGTTCTCAACCACGGAGTCCTGTACCGAGCGCAGCATGATGCCGTGGTCGGAGTTGCCCCAGGCACGGTTGCCCCGCACCGTCTGTTCGCGCACCTCCATCAACGCCAGGCCACCACGGTTGTAGTAGGTGTCGTTGTCTTCCCACAGGTTGTAGTACGACGTCATGTAGTGCGAGCCGTAGCGGCTGTGGTGCAGCTTGTTCCCCCGGAACACCGCGTGGTGCGACACATCGACATACAGCGCGTCGCGCACGAAGCTGATGTTGTTGCCGATGATCTGCGCGCCCTGCGTGTTGTAGAGCTGAATGCCGTTGCCGCGCCGCGCCGAGTCGTAGTCGCGCTTGCCGGTGATGGTGTTGCCCTCGATGCGAACGTCCTTCACCTTCTCGATCCACAGGCCGAACAGGTTATAGGTGAGGTCGCAGTGCTGCACCACGGCACGGTGCGCGCCGGGATAGAGGTAAATGCCGGCGTTCTGCTTACGCAGGCTGTCGCCCGAGTCGCGCACGATCAGGCCTTCAATC
>JAUYGP010000075.1 GCA_030690515.1 Giesbergeria sp. | reverse complement strand
CGTCGAACACATCAGCCGCCTCGGGCAACGGGAAGTTGTCGCGGCAATTGGTGCACGGGCTTGCGGGCGCTTTGGCTGCCACGGATTGCAAGCGGCGCAGGGTGGCCAGGGCTTGCACGGCCTTGCGCGCCGCGCCTGCGTAGTTGCCCTTGCGGATGTAGTAGGTGGCCATCGCGCAAGCGTTGATGGCCTCGCCATGCAAGGCGACAGGGTCAAGGTGGTGGGTGTTGCCCGTGCTGGGCTTGGAGGCGGGCGCAATACGGCCCATGGGTGCGGTGTTAGCCATGTTGGCTCCTACTGAACAGGTTTTAAACCTGCCCCCTTCATCGCCAAATGAAGGTGGCAGACCGTGTCGGGTTGGCGAACCGGCAGTAGGTACCGGCACACCCTTGCGGGTGTCCCAACACGGCCCGCCGCAAAGGAAGCCGTGCGCCACACGCAGCATGTGGACATGAAAAAAGCCGCTGACCATAAAGGGCGCGGCTGCTGCGCCTACTGTGATCGGGTCGCCAAACCCGTGGTGTTTTTCAACACCGGAGTGGAATGTAGCACGGCTTGCCGCCGCTGTGTCAAGCGCCGCGTTCATGCGTGCGCCGCCGCTTGCGTCAGTGCCTCGAAGCGCTCGGCCCGCTGCGCATGCAGCTTGTTCACCAGCGCGCGAATAGCATCATCAGTCAGCCCCGCAATGCGCGCCGCCGTGACAGCCTCAACCTCGTAATCTGGCCAGCCCACGGACCGTAGGCCAATCGCCACGGGCTTGGTCAGAAGCCCGGCTTGAACCGCGTTGTAAACCGATGTTTTGGACTGATAGCCCGTGTTTGCAGTGACCCCGCGTATCCGCAAAATTGCCATCTTGGCCGCCCTTGTCTGTTGGTGAACATGGGGCGAATGTGCTGGTGTTTTTTACGTATTCGGTACGGCTGGCGGGCTAGCCGCTACGCGTGACGGGCTAACGGTTACGGTAGGTCAGCCATAGGCAATCAGCTTTTCGACTTCCGCGCGGCTCGAATTGCGTCATAGATCACTCGTTCTGGATCTTTGGAGACAGCATCGAAATCGGAAGGAATTCTGAGCGCCAATTGACGACTGATTTCCTTATCTGCGCCGCGTGCACCTTGGGCCTCTGAGACAGCCCACTGCTTCAGTTTGGATATGCCTTGGTGCTTGACCTGCGCACCTTTTTTTCCGCCTTCGGAAAGTTTTAGAGATCTCGCTTCCCTTTCGAAAACACTTGAGCCAACCAATCCTTCAAGCATCGACAACTGCTCAGCCGCAGAAATCAAAAATACAAAATCGGACTTCGCCGACCAAATGTTTTCCCGAATACAGCGCAGGCACATCGCAGCCAAAGTCAGATGCGTGCAGATCAGCTCCGCACTTCCAGGTGTGCGCGCCGATACTTGAGACTCGACAAAGTCGGTCCACTCCTCCAAGTTTTGATCTTCAGTGTTCTCAAAATAGTCACGAAACTTCGCGGCGTCGCTGTCTATGTCAGCCATTGGGACCGCGAAGGTGTCCACCCAATATTTAAGCTTATTGGTCAACCTTTCAGCTTGCTCGTTTATTTCATCTTTCACGCTGCGCTCCCTGTGTCGAGCCCTGCAAAAGTAGCCAACGCCGCCAGGTCAGGGTGTCCCGGTTTTCGCCCTCGGGGATCAGTCTCGGGCTAGGCGTGGCTGCAAACGGTGCGCACGTGGCGCCCGGCCTATGCGCCCATCACGCTACTCCGGCGCGCAGCGGCACCACGTCCGCGCCCCGCCGCAGCTTGTCCAGGTGGTTGGCCCACTCGCACATCATCGTGCGCCGCTCTTTGAGGTACAGAGCGTGGTTGTAGGCCGCGCTCACCTCGTTGCGCTCCTGGTGGGCCAGTTGCAACTCAATGGCATGGTGCGCATAGCCCTGCTCATGCAGGATGGTGCTCGCCACGCCCCGAAACCCGTGGCCCGTCATGCGGCCCTTGTAGCCCATGCGCTCCAAGGCTTTCAGGATCGTGTTGTTGCTCATGGGCTTGTCGTGGTCCCGCTCGCCAGGGAACAACAGCACGCGCCCGCGTGAGAGGGTGTGCAACACCTTCACCACCTCCACGGCCTGCGGCGACAAGGGCACGATGTGGGGCGTTTTCATCTTCATGCGATCGGGCGGGATGCGCCACTCTGCGGCCTGCAGGTCAAACTCGGCCCAACGTGCCGCGATCAGTTCCGTGGTGCGCACGAACGTGAGGACCATCAACTGCATGGCCAGGCGCGTGTATGGCCCGCCCTGGTAGGCCTCGATCTTGCGCAGCAGCTCGGGCAGCTCCTTTTCGTCCAGGCGGGCGTAGTTCTCTTTCCTGCGGCTCTTGAGGGTGTCGCTGGGCTTCACGTCCGTGGCCGGGTTGCGCTCGATCAGGTCATGCGCCACCGCATACCGCATCACCTGGCCCGCCATCTGCAGCACGCGGTGCGCCAGGTCAATTGCGCCGCGTTCCTGCACAGCCTTGGCCATGCGCGTCAGGTCTTTGGCGGTCAGGCTGGCAATGGGCCGCGAGCCCAGCAATGGGAAGGCGTCCGTCTCCAGGCGTTTGATGGCATACGCGGCGTGGCGCTCGCTCTTGCCATCCCTCCAGTGCTCCCACCACAGCCGCGCCACAGCCTCGAAGGTGTTGGCCTGGTCGAAGGCGCTAGCCAGCTTGGCTTCGCGCTTGAGCTGGCCGGGGTCGGTGCCGTTCTTCAGCGCCTTGCGGGCATCGTCGCGCGCCTCCCTGGCCTGCGCCAGGCTCACATCGGGGTACACGCCCAGCGCCAGGCGCTTTTCTTTGCCGCCGTGCCGGTACTTCCAGCGCCAGTATTTGCCACCGGCTGCGGTCACCTCCAGGTAGAGGGCTTTTTCATCGGCCAGGCGAACGCTGGGGCGCCCCTCGGGGCAGGTGGCCTTCTTGCACGCTGTGTCGGTCAGGGGCATTTTGGGGGCACATTTTTGGGGGCATCGGAAAAGCCCGATTTATGCCCCCGATTGTGCCCCCCTGTTTGCGTGGCTTCAACTGTCTGCCTTTGGGCGTCTTTGGCCAAAAAAAAACCCCGCTTACCTATGGAAAAGCGGGGTTTACTGGTCAGCTTTGTGCGTCGTTGAACGCCAAACTGGCGGAGAGGGTGGGATTCGAACCCACGGTAGTATTGCTACTACGCCTGATTTCGAGTCAGGTACATTCGACCACTCTGCCACCTCTCCGCTCGAAGCCTGCGATTCTAGCAGGAGATTCAGCGTTTTTTACGGCGTGAGCACAGACATTCCGCCCATGTAGGGGCGCAGCACCTCGGGCACGGTCACGCTGCCGTCGGCCTGCTGGTAGTTTTCCAGCACCGCCACCAGCGTGCGGCCCACGGCCAGGCCCGAGCCGTTGAGGGTGTGAACCAGTTCGTTCTTGCCCTGGGCGTTCTTGAAGCGGGCCTGCAGGCGGCGGGCCTGGAAGGCTTCGCAGTTGCTGATGGAGCTGATCTCGCGGTAGTTGTTCTGGCCGGGCAGCCACACTTCGAGGTCATAGGTCTTGGCGGCGCCAAAGCCCATGTCGCCGGTGCACAGGCTCATCACGCGGTAGGGCAGGCCCAGCTTTTGCAGCACGGCTTCGGCGTGGCGGGTCATTTCTTCCAATGCTTCGTAGCTTTGGTCGGGGTGCACGATCTGCACCATTTCGACCTTGTCGAACTGGTGCTGGCGAATCATGCCGCGCGTGTCGCGGCCGTAGCTGCCGGCCTCGGACCGAAAGCACGGTGTGTGCGCCGTGAGCTTGATGGGCAGCTCGGCCTCGGCAACCACCACATCGCGCACAAAGTTGGTCAGCGGCACTTCGCTGGTGGGGATGAGGTAGAGCGCCGCGTTGTCAGGCACGGGCTCACCATCTTGGCCGCCCTTTTTGGCGGCAAACAGGTCGCCTTCGAACTTGGGCAGCTGGCCAGTGCCTTTGAGCGAATCGGCATTCACGGCGTAGGGCACGTAGCACTCGGTGTAGCCGTGCTCCTGGGTTTGCACGTCGAGCATGAACTGGCTCAAGGCACGATGCAGGCGCGCGAGGGGGCCTTTCATCACGGTAAAGCGCGAACCCGAGAGTTTGACGCCCATGTCGAAATCCAGGCCCAGCGGGGTACCCACATCGACATGGTCTTTTGCCTCGAAGGCGAAGGTGGCAGGGGCGCCCCAGCGGCGCACTTCCACATTGCCGTGCTCGTCGGCACCCACCGGCACGCTCTCGTGCGGTAGATTGGGCACGGCCAGCAGCAGCGCCTGCAACTCAGGCTGGATCTGCTCCAGCCGCGTGGCGGACTGTTCCAGCTCCACCTTGGACGCCGCCACCTGGGCCTTGGCGGCTTCGGCGCCGTCTTTGTCGCCCTTGCCCATGAGCATACCGATCTGCTTGGACAGCTGGTTGCGCTGGGCTTGCAGCTCCTCCGTGCGAATTTGCAGCGTTTTGCGTTCGGATTCCAGCTCCTGAAATGCGGCCACGTTCAGAAACGCCTGGGGCTTTTTGCGGGTCTCCAGCCGCGCGAGGGCGGTGTCGAGGTCTTTGCGAAGGAGAAGAATGTCTAGCATGGAAGGATTTTAGACCCCCCCTGAGTCGCTTCGCGCCTTCCCCCCTGGGGACGCCCCCAGCGCGGCGGGGCGGCCCTGGCGCGGGGGCGCTGGCGTGGGGCAGCGCCAGTTGCACGCACCGTGAGCTGACTCAGCTAAGGCTACTGGGATCGAAAT
>JAUYGP010000073.1 GCA_030690515.1 Giesbergeria sp. | reverse complement strand
GCACCACGGGAAGCCAGCCCTTGATGGCATCAAGCAGCAACGTGACCACGGCGGCGGCCTTGCTGCCCGAGCGCAACACATTGGTCGCACCGGGGTTCTTGCTGCCATAGGTACGCGGGTCGTTCAGGCCCATGACGCGCGTCACGATGACGGCAAAGGACAGCGAGCCCAGCAGGTAGGCCGCCAGCACCGCACAAACAGAATAGACAACGGGCACGAAGATTCTCCAGATCTCAGCTATCGGCCATGCCGAGGCGGCACGGGGGCGGCGCCCATTCTGCCAGCCTATTGCGCCATCGCACACTGCACAGGCCGAGCCGCCAGCAGGCGCACGCAGACCTGGGGATCGAGCTGCACCAGGTAGCCGCGACGCCCCCCATTGATGGCAATGCGCGGCAGCTGCAGGATGCTTTCCTCGATATAGATCGGCATCTCCCTGCGTGTACCGAACGGCGAAGTGCCGCCCACCTGGTAGCCGCTGTGGCGGTGGGCCACCTCAGGCGTGCAGGGCTCAATCGACTTGGCGCCGATCTGCCGCGCCAGGTTTTTGGTGGAAACCTTGCAGTCGCCATGCATCAGCACGATCAGCGGGCGGGCGTCCTGGTCCTGCATCACCAGGGTCTTGACTACGTGGTGCTCCTCCAGCCCCAGACAGGCCGCACTGTGCGCAGTGCCGCCGTGCTCCACGTACTCATAGGGATGGCCGGTGAACTCCACCTTGTGCGCCTTGAGCATTTGCGTGGCGGGGGTTTCGCTCACATGGGCAGCTTTGCTGTCTTTCTTGGCCATGAAAATTCAAATTTAATAGCTACTAGCGCTTTATCTATAAGCGTTATAGCCCATTTTCTATCATATTTTCACTATAGAGCCGGGTCGCCCAGCTCCCAGCGAATGGCGTCGATGGCGGCCAGCAACTCCGGCGAAAGAGTCGTTCCCCAGGCGTCCAGGTTTTCATCCAGCTGCGCGAGCGATGTCACGCCGATGATGGTGCTGGCCACCTGCCACTTGGTGTAGCAAAAAGCCAGCGCCATTTGCGTAGGGCTCAAACCATGGTCGCGGGCCAGCTGGTTGTAGCGGCGTGCGGCCGCCAGCGCCTCGGGGCGGCCCCAGCGCTGCTTGCGCACCTGCTCGTAGCGGGCCATGCGCGCGCCCTGCGGGGCATCGGGGCCGGTCGTTCCGCTCTGGTCGAACTTGCCGGTCAGCAGGCCAAAGGCCAGCGGCGAATAGGCGAGCAACGACACCTGGAGCCGGTGGCAGGTTTCATCCAGCGCGTTCTCCCAGGTGCGGTTGACCAGGCAATAGGGGTTTTGCACCGAGGCCACGCGCGGCAGGCCATGCTGCTCGGCCAGACGCACAAATTCGTGCACGCCGTAGGGCGTTTCGTTGGACAGG
>JAUYGP010000064.1 GCA_030690515.1 Giesbergeria sp. | reverse complement strand
AGATACCGGACGATGTGGTTCGTTTTGACGGCTGGGAGCTGCACTGCATGGAGCGGCATCTGGTGTCGCCCCAGGGGGTGGTAGTGCCCATCTCCAATGCCGAATTTCGTCTGTTGTGCACGTTTTTGCGCATGCCGCGGCGCATTTTCAGCCGGGACCAGCTCATGGAGCAGGCGCGTGGCCGGGCTATGGATGCGTTTGAGCGAAGCATCGACCTGCTGGTGTCGCGGCTGCGGACCAAGCTGGCCGATGATTCGCGCTCTCCGTCCATGATCCGTACCGTGCGTGGGGTGGGTTACCTGTTCCATGTGCAGTCCATGCAGGGGCAGGTGGGATGGTTGCGCTGACGCGGAAACTGCGCCAGGCCGTGGCATGGCTCTTGCCGTCCACCCTGTTCGGGCGGCTGGCCTTGCTGCTGCTGGTGGCGGTGCTGGCCAGCCATGTGCTGGCACTTTCGCTGATGTGGGAACTTGGGCCCGGCGGGCCGCCCGGTGCGCCGGGAAGGCCTCCACCGCCGCCGACGGCATTTTTGCAAGACCGCGCACCGTCCGGCGCCTCTTTCGGTGTGGCTCCAGGAAGAGCGAATCGGCAGAGCGGTGGCAGTGCGCCCCACGCCGAGCCCCCCGGCCCACCGAGCCTGCGCCGGATGCTGGAGGCGCCGCTGCGGCTGCAACTGGGCCTGCTGCTCGATATCGGTGTGCGTCTGGCCGTGCTGCTGGCCGCCGCCTGGTGGGCCGCACGCTGGTTGACGCAACCCATCCGCCGCCTTGCCGCCGCCGCACAGGATCTGGGCCAGAACTTCGACGGCCCGGGGCTGCCCGAGGAAGGCCCCACCGAATACCGCGATGCCAGCCGGGTTTTCAACCAGATGCGAACCCGTATCGGCCAGCAACTCGCCGAGCGCGACGGCTTCGTGGCAGCGGTATCGCATGACCTGCGCACACCCCTGACCCGGCTGCGCTTGCGGGTGGAGGGGCTTGCCAACCCCGACGAGCGGCAGCGTTTTGGGCGTGACATTGTCGAGATGGACGCCATGATCACCGCTACGCTGGATCATTTGCGGGGGGTGGCCCAGGGCGAGCCTCTGGTTGTGCTGGATGTGGCTGCACTAGCAGAAAGCCTGGCGGACGACCACCAGGACATGGGGCATGCAGTCACAGTGCACGGCCATGCACGCCCTGTGCTGGCCCAGTCCAGCGCGCTGCGGCGTTGCCTGGATAACTTGGTTGGAAATGCAGTGCGCTATGGAGGCCTTGCCGAGGTCACTTTGCACGATGGCGAGGATCAATTGCGCATTGCCGTGCGGGACCGCGGACCGGGTTTGCCGGAGCCGGAGCTGGAACGGGTGACCACGCCTTTCTACCGTGTCGAGACCTCGCGCAACCGCGAAAGTGGCGGTGCAGGCCTGGGGCTGACCATTGCACAGGACATCGTGCGCCGCCACGGCGGCCAGTTGCTGCTGAGTAACGCCCCTGGTGGCGGTCTGCTGGCTGAAATCCTGTTGCCCCGGCGTCCTGGGCCTGCCGGCGAACAGCACAACGTTGTGTAATGCCGACGCGCCCCGGCGGCGTTGGCGTCTGTTTTCTCCTGCGGTATGCACGTGTTCACGCTCTGAGACAGCGTCTGTTTCCTTCAGCGGCCACGCCTTGCAAGTTCCTTGCTGCATCTGTGAGCGGCGAAGGATTGGAGCTGCATCGGGCCGTTCATGGTTAGGATGCAGGGAGCAAGAATCAGAAGGCGAGGAAAAATCCCGTGGAACAGGCAGATTTCGTGCACATGGTGCGCATGAGTGAGCACGCAAGTGCCGAAAACAGCCGCGCCTACCGGCTCAGTGTCGGGGCTTTTGCCATGCTGGGATACGCCTGGGTGTTGGGTTGCCTGGCGCTGGGCGCGGGCCTGGTGGGTTGGGCGGGGCTGCAGCTCCTGCAGGGGCGCTTCCGGTTGGGGCTGGTGCTGCTATTGCTGACGGCGGGCGGGCTGTTCTGGGTCAGTCTGCGCGCGCTCTGGGTTCGGCTGGATGCGCCCGAGGGGGTCGAGATCACAGCGCTGGAGGCTCCGGCGCTGTTCGATGCACTCGAACGCATCCGCCGCAAGATACGCGCGCCAATGATCCACCATGTGCGGCTGAGCGATGAGTTCAACGCCAGCATCCAGCAGGTGCCGCGCTATGGTTTGCTGGGTGGCTCGGTCAACCACCTCACGATTGGCCTGCCGCTGCTCATGGCACTGAACCGGCCGCGCTTCTTGGCGATACTGGCGCATGAATATGGCCACCTGCGCGGTGACCATGGCCGGTTTGCCGCGTGGATCTACCGCTCGCGCCTGGCCTGGATGCAGCTGCACCACGGCCTGCAGGACGACACCAGCCCGGTGACCCTGGCCACGCAGGCTTTTTTGCGCTGGTATTTTCCGCGTTTCTCGGCCAAAACCTTTGCCCTGGCCCGCCAGGACGAATACGAGGCTGACCGCATCGCCGGGCGCCTGATGGGGCGCGACGTGGCCGCCGCTGCACTGACCGAGATCGAGGTGCGCGGCGCCTGGATGCAGTCCGAGTTCTGGGCCCGCCACTGGAGCAAGGCCGCCGAAAACCCGTTGCCGGTGGGCCCCTACCGTTCGTTGCGCCGCCGCCTGGCCCGCATGCCAGACCCGGCGTTCGCCAACGATGCCCTGCGCCAGGCGCTGCAGCGCATCAGTGGGGTGGACGATACCCACCCCGTCCTGCGTGACCGCATCGAAGCGCTGGACACGCCGCCCATCCTGCCGGACTGGTCGCACGGCAATGCGATGGAGCTTCTTGGCTCCGATGCCAAGCGCTGGGTGGCCCAATTCGACAAGCAGTGGTGCCGCGACCACGCCAGCGAATGGAAGCTGCACCATGCTTGGCTGATGCAAGTGCGTGAGCGGGTGCGGGTGTTGGACGCGGGCATGGCGCAAAACCAGGCCCAGGACTTGGTTGAACTGGCGCGGCTGATGCGCTTGCTCGATCCGCGCGCTGTCGTGCGCCCGCTGTACGAGCAGGCCCTGGAGCGCGACCCCCAGCACGCGGGTGCGCTGCGCGGTCTAGTGCAGAACCTGCCCGATGCAGATCGCGAGGCCAAGCTCGATGGCCTGCAGCGCCTGTGGGACTGTGCGGGAGATGACCGTTGGTGGACGGCCCGTACTGCGCTGGCCGAGCTGGAAACGTCGCGGTCCGGCATGGACCATGATGCTGCCGCCTACAAGCAGTGGCGTCGGCGCCTGGACCGTGCCCAGGAAGTCGAAGACCGTGTCTGGGAAGAGCTGACCAGCGCACCTTTCTTTGGCCGGACCAAACCCCATGATCTCAGCGCTTTTGAGCAGGCGGAACTCAAGGCCGGCTTGATGCAGTGCCTGCCGGTAGCGCAAGCCTGGCTGGTGAGCAAAAACCTGCGCGAGGCCCCCTTGCGCCGCGCCTACCTGCTGTGCGTGGAGTTGCCGGGACTGGACGAAGAAGACAGCTTTCACCTGTGCCGCAGCCTGGAACGCCAGTTGAACCTTCCCGGGCCCGTGCTGGTGCTGTGGCCGGGCGAGTCACCTACGCTGCAAGAGATCCAGCGCTACGCGGGGACGCCCGTCTTTCAGCGGTAAAGACGAGGCTTCAAGCTGAAACGAAAAAACCGCCCGAAGGCGGTTTGTTCGTTTTGCTGGCAGCGCACCCGTTACAAACGGCGGACGGCAGTGCCGTCCGGGCTGTTTGCCTGAAAGGTCAGGCGGCCAGGGCCAAGGCTTTCACCTTGGTGGACAGGCGGCTCTTATCGCGAGCGGCCTTGTTCTTGTGGAAGATGCCCTTGTCGGCAACGTTGTCCACCACAGATTGCATCTTGGCGAACAGTTCAACTGCCTTGGTCTTGTCGCCAGCCAGAACGGCCTTTTCGACATTCTTCACGGCGGTGCGGTATTTGGAGCGCAGCGAGGTGTTCGCGGCGTTGAGTTTCGTGTCCTGGCGGACGCGCTTGCGGCCCGACGCCAGGCGCGGGTTCTTTTTCTTGGGTTTAGCAGATGCCATGATTGAGTTTCCTTGTGTCTGAGGATGATGCCAGCAAAGCCGAAGATTATAGCCCAGCAGACCGGTCATGGCGGCACGCGCTCCTGTGTCGGGCGCTGGCATCGCTGTGGGGCCGGTCGCCGCAGCGCATACACTTTGCCCCGTGACCCTGCTCAAATCTGCCTCCACCGTCTCCTTGCTGACCCTGGCCTCCCGCGTGACGGGTCTGGTGCGCGACCTGCTGATGGCCTCTGTCTTTGGGGCCAACGCCCTGACCGATGCGTTCAACGTCGCTTTCCGCATTCCCAACCTGTTCCGTCGCCTGTTCGCTGAAGGCGCCTTCAGCCAGGCCTTTGTGCCGGTGCTGGCCACCACCAAGGCGCAAAGTGGTGACGAGGCCACGCAGCGCCTGATCGCCAGCGTGGCCACCGTGCTCGCCTGGGTGCTAATGTTGACCTGTCTGGTGGGGGTGCTGGGCGCGCCTTTGCTGGTCTGGGCCCTGGCCAGCGGCCTGCGCCAAAGCCCCCAGGCCTACGACGCCGCGGTGCTGATGACCCGCTGGATGTTTCCCTACATCGGCTTCATGTCCATGGTGGCTTTGTCGGCGGGCGTCTTGAACACCTGGAAGCACTTTGCTGTGCCCGCAGCCTCGCCCGTGCTGCTCAACCTGTGCATGATCGGTGCAGCCTGGCTCTTGGCTCCCCGGTTCGAAGCGTGGGGGATCGAGCCTATTTTTGCCATGGCGGCCGGGGTGATGCTGGGGGGCATGCTGCAACTGGCCGCACAAGTGCCCGTGCTGCGCCGCCTGGGGTTGCTGCCGCGCATCGGCCTGACCAGGGCAGCGATCCGCAGTGCCTGGGCCGAACCGGGCGTGCGCCGCGTGCTCAAGCTGATGGCGCCCATTTTGCTGGGCGTGGGGGTGGCGCAGATATCGCTGCTGATCAATACGCAGATTGCCTCGCACCTGGCCCCGGGCAGTGTGACCTGGCTGTTCTACGCCGACCGCCTGATGGAGTTTCCCACTGCGCTGCTGGGTGTGGCGCTGGGCGTGGTGCTCACGCCGCAGCTCACGGCTGCCAAGGCGGCGGGCGATGCGCAGCAGTATTCGGCCATGCTGGACTGGGGCCTGCGCATCGTGGTGTTGCTGGCCGTGCCGTGCGCGGTGGCGCTGCTGACGTTTTCCGGGCCGCTCGTGGCCACGCTGTTCCACCACGGCAAGTTGACCGACGGCGATGTGGGGCAGATTGCCGTGGCTCTGGCGGGCTATGGCGCGGGTTTGCTGGGGCTTGTGGCCATCAAGGTGCTGGCGCCCGGTTACTACGCCAGCCAGGACGTGCGTACCCCCGTCAAGATCGCCATCGCGGTGCTGGTCATCACGCAGTTGCTCAACCTGGCGTTGGTGCCGTTGATTGCGCATGCCGGGCTGGCGTTGTCCATTGGCCTGGGCGCGCTGATCAATGCTTTGTGGCTGCTGGTGGGCTTGCTGCGCCGTGGGAGTTTTCGGCCAGGGCCGGGCTGGCTGCTGTATGCGTTGCAGGTATTGGCCGCCAGTGCGCTGATGGCCGTCTTTTTGTTGTGGGCGTCCGACCACTTTGCCTGGATGCAGATGCGCGCCCAGAGCCTGCAGCGTGCCGTTTTGCTGGCTGGGGTGGTGGTGGGTGCGGCCGGGCTGTATTTTGGCGTGCTATGGGTGGCGGGCCTGAAGTTTCGCTCGCTGCTGCGGCGCTGAAAGATTTTTTCCATGCAGCTCTCGTTCCGTATTCCCACTCCGCTTGAGTACTTTGCCGCCCTGGTACAGGGTGATAAAGGGTTTCTGCTGCTTGAAGCGGCCGCCAGCATCGCACAGGACGAATACCCCGACGTCGATGTGCAGCAGGTCCTGGACGAGGTCGATGGGCTGCTGGCACGCCTGAAGCGCCGCCTGCCTGCCGATGCCCCCGCCCTGGAGCGCCTGCGGGCGCTGAACCAGTTTTTCTTTGTGGACCTGGATTTTGGCGGCAACGTCAACGACTACTACGCCCCGGACAACAGCTACCTGCACCAGGTGCTGCACACTCGCCGTGGCATTCCCATCAGTCTGGGCGTGCTGTGGCTGGAATTGGCCCAGGGCATTGGGCTGCATGTGCGAGGTGTGGCGTTTCCGGGACACTTCATGGTCAAGGCGCTGCTGCCCGGCGGACAGGTGCTGATTGATCCCTTTACCGGGCAATCGCTTTCGCGCGAGGAGCTGTCTGAGCGCCTCTTGCCTTTTCAGTCGGATTCCGGGAGTGCATCGGCCGAGAACCCGCCGCTGGGCTTGTATCTACAGGCGGCGCAGCCACGCGAGATCGTGGCGCGCATGCTGCGCAATCTCAAAGAGGTGTACCGCGCCCAGCAGGATGCACCACGCCAGATTGCGGTGCTTAACCGCCTGGTCGTGCTGCTGCCCGATGCCTGGGATGAGAGGCGCGATCGGGGCCTGGCCCATGCCGAATGCGGCCACACCGTGCAGGCGCTCGACGACCTGGAACACTACCTGGCGCATGCTCGGGGGCGGTCCGACATCGCCGCCATTGCCGAGCGGGTCAGAATCCTGCGAAAAAACCCATAAAAAAAGCTTCTAGCGCCCGTGGATTGGGCGCTAGAAGCGCTATTTTTGATAGCTTATAGGACTTAGGGCAATGCTGAATAAGTCCCTCGCGCGCCGCGCATCCCTGCTTTGGGCGGTCTGCGGCGTTGCAAATCCTCGCCATAGCTTCGGCTATGGCTGCGGTTTGCGCCTTGCATCCCATCCCAAAACCGGGCGCGCGCCACCACGGGGTCTTATTCAGCGTCGCCTTAGGCGGCAGCGACCTTCACGCACAACACCGGGCAGGGCACGGTCATTAGTAGCTCTTGGGCCACGCTGCCCAGAAGCAGCTTACCTACGGCGGTGCGCTTGCGCAGGCCGATGATGAGAACGGAAATATCGCGCGTCTCGACCAGGTCGTTGATCTCCTCTACGGCATTCTTGCCGCGGACAAACTGCTTGAACTCGCCCTGGATGCCTTGCGCAGCGAGCTGCGCTTCGATCTGTTCCACTTCAAAGCCGGGCGCCAGCGAGGCGTCTTCCTGCTGGCCGCCGGGGCTGGCGTTCACGATCAGCATCGGTTCCTGGCGGCGCTTGGCGATTTCAATGCCCTTGTCCAGTGCGGCCCGGCCTTCGGGGCGGGGCACGTATGCGACGAGGATGGTCATGTGCGGTGTCTCCTTGATTGGTTTGATGGCGGACCGACAGGGCTTGTGGCGCACGCCGTGTCCGAAACAGCCCGTGTCGGGCCGCGATGCGGATGGTAGCGCAGGTTGTCAGTTCGGGCGTTGCCGAACGCCCTGGGATGGCGTCCCGCTGCGTCCGAATTGATGCCAAGCCCTGCGCAGCTGAGTATCGGAGCCAAAGCCCGCCAGCGCTGCCGCCTGCGTGACGCTGCTGCCCGTGTGCAGCGCAGCCTCTGCCGTGGCCAGGCGGATGCGGCGCAGGTACTGCAGCGGGGCAATGCCTGCATGTTCCAGAAACAGGCGCGTGAGGTGCCGGGGCGAGGTGTGGGCCACCTGCGCCATGGTGGGCACGTTCCAGTCGGCCTGGGGCTGCTGGGCCACGGCGTCCTGCACGCGGTGCAGCGCTGCGTGCAGGTGGTTGCGGTGGTGCAGAAAGGGGGAGAACTCCGGGTCGTCTGGCCCCCGGCGCAAGGCGACCACCATGGCCTGCGCCACCTGGGCCGCCACGGCGGGCCCGTAGGTGTCGGCAATGCGGTAGAGCAGCAGGTCGATGCCCGTGGTCACGCCAGCGCTGCTGTGCAAGGGGCCATCGGCCACGAATACGCGGTTGGCCACCACATCGCAGCGCGGCTCCACCTGGGCCAGTTCGTTCAGGTGCTGGTGGTGCGTGGTGGCCCGCCGCCCGGCCAGCAGCCCGGCGTGGGCTGCCAGCACGGCACCAGCGCACACGGTCACCAGCTCCAGCTGCCCGCGGGTCAGCCGCAGACCGCGCAGCCAGTGCAGCAGGGTACGGGTCTCGTGGCTTTCCACGCCAATGGCCGGTCCCGGCATGCCCACCAGTACCACCCAGGCGGGCGCGGGAAGCTGGGCAGGCAGCGGCGCCAGCCCGGCCAGCGCAACGCCCACCGAGGTCACTGCCTCGTGTGTGGGGCTGACAAAGTGCAGCACGAAGCGCGCGGGCTGGCCCTGCGTCTGCAGCACCTGGTTGGCGATGCGCAGGGCCTCGGCCGGGCCGGCCCAGTCGAGCACCAGGCTGCCCGGCAGCAGGGCGAAGACCACATGGATGGGCGCGGGAACCGCGTTCGATGTCACGGTAGCGTCATGCGTCTGTTGTGCCGCTGCAGCGGGCGAGGGCTTCCTCGACCGAGCACAGCGTGGCGAAGCGGCCCTGCAGCACCGTGGCGGTGCGCGCCTTGATGTCGGCCGCTGTGAGCGGCGCTCCATCGGGCTGCACCATGTCCCAGGTCAGGGTGGCGTCGGGCACAAAGTCTACGGTCCAGCCCAGGTCGCTGGCATGGCGCGTGGTGGTTTCAGCGCATTGCTCGGTGCGGATGCCGCTGACGATCAGGCGGGTGATGCCGTGGCTGGTGAGCCATACGTCCAGCCCCGTGCCCACCAAGGCGCTGTGGCGCGATTTGGTAAAGGTGGCTGCGGCGTCAAACCCCGCCAAACCGTCGAGCGGACGCACATGGCCGCAGGCCTGAGAAAACGGGTTGGCCGGCGTTTCCGGGCCGTCACTGTGCAGGATGCGCACCACGGGTACGCCGCGCGCCTGGCAGCCCGCGATCAGCGCGTTCTGCGCTGCCAGGTAGGCGGGCAGGTCGTGCCCGGTGAAATACGGACGGTGGCGAAAGGATTCCTGTACATCGATCACTAAAAGACATGTTTTCACGATAAAGCTCCAGCAGAGTGTTTCTGATAGCGCTTATCTTGCCTGCGCTGCACCATGATGGCTGCCCGAAAACAGACTTTGATCGATCAAATCAGGACAAAATTTGTCGTGTCTAGGAGTCTGTCGGGCTTGGAGCGTCGAAAGCGAGAATTGGCCCCAGCGAGGACAGT
>JAUYGP010000060.1 GCA_030690515.1 Giesbergeria sp. | reverse complement strand
GACGCGGTCGTCATTGGCAGCCGCATCATCCAGTTGCTGGACGACCAGCCCCATGAACGGGTCGTGCCCTTGGCCATCGATTTCCTGCGCGGTATCCGCAAGGCGCTCGACGCATAATAAGAGGGCATCCCCCTGAGCGGTTTTGCCGCGTCCCCCTTTTCTCGCCGCGCTTCGCTTGCGGGAAAGGGGACGGACGCCGATGACCTGGCAAAGCCAGTTCCACGGCGCCTCTGCCATGGGGCGTACCAGTTTCACAGGCCGCGAGCAGCTGGCCCATTCATACAGAGGAATACACATGTCCTGGCTTGAAAAACTTCTGCCCTCCAAAATCCAGCAGACCGACCCCACGGTGCGCCGCCAGATGCCCGAGGGCCTGTGGGTCAAGTGCCCTAGCTGTGAAGCGGTGCTCTACAAGGCCGATCTGGAGCAAAACCAATGCGTCTGCCCGCAATGCAGCCACCACCACCGCATCGGTGCACGCGCACGGCTCGACGCCTTCCTCGACCCCGAGGGTCGCTATGAAATTGGTCAGGAAGTCATCCCGGTCGATGCCCTCAAGTTCAAGGACAGCCGCAAGTACCCCGAACGCCTGAAAGAAGCGCTGGAAAACACCGGCGAGACCGACGCGCTCATCGTTATGGGCGGCGCCGTCAAAAGCATCAACGTGGTGGCAGCCTGTTTCGAATTTGACTTTATGGGCGGCTCCATGGGCAGCGTGGTCGGCGAGCGCTTTGTGCGCGGCGTCGAAACTGCCATTGAGCAGAAGGTGCCCTTCATCTGCTTTACCGCCACGGGCGGCGCGCGTATGCAGGAGGGATTGCTCTCGCTGATGCAGATGGCCAAGACCAACGCAGCGCTGACGCGCCTGGCCAAGAAAGGCCTGCCCTACATCAGCGTGCTGACCGACCCGACCATGGGCGGCGTCAGCGCTGGCTTTGCTTTCTTGGGCGACATCGTGATCGCCGAACCCAAAGCACTGATCGGCTTTGCAGGGCCACGCGTGATTGAATCGACCGTGCGCGTGACCCTGCCAGAGGGTTTCCAGCGCGCCGAGTTCCTAATGCAAAAGGGCGCCGTGGACCTGATCTGCGACCGCCGCGAGCTGCGCACCACCGTGGCCAACAGCCTGGCTATGTTGCAGCGCCTGCCGGCCGATGCAGTGACGTAGACCGCGCCGTTACCCCGTCCCACAAAGACCGCCATCCTGGCGGTCTTTTTTTTGGCCCATAGCCGCCACCGACACATCCTGACGCACCCGCTTCGTACAGTCCGTCTCGCAGCAGCACCACAGGCATTTCTCACCAAAAATGAGAGCTTCTTGCGCTAGCTGGGTAAGCCCTAGAGGCAAAAAACATGTCAATTCCAAAAACGCAAAGGACAGAGCATGAGAGGACAGATTCTCGTATTCAACGAGCAAAAGGAAGTCGGCGCCATCGCCACAGACGATGGTAGGCGCTTACTTTTTCACGTCAAAGACTGGCGGGACGTGGTGCCGCCGGAACGTGGCATGGCTGTGAGCTTCATGCTCGACGCCGATGGACGCGCGCGGCAGGTGCAACTGGCCCTGCCCGACGCTGCGGCAGCGCCCGCACCCGTGCCACCCTCCGCCCCGCCGCTGGCGCAGCGGCCAAAGCGCAAGCCCGTCATCACCCTGCTCGCCCTGTTTCTGGGCATCTTTGGCGCGCACCGCTTCTACATGGGTGCCTGGGGCTGGGGACTGGTGCAACTGCTGGGTGTACCCATGGTCATCGGCATGATGTTCGCGGTGCTGCCTCCGTTGGGGGGCCTGCTGTATTTCGCGGCCGTCGTGTTCATCGTGGTCGAGAGCATCCGCTACATCTGGATGAGCGACGCCGAGTTCGACACCAAGGTGCGCGCCTACCAGACCACGCGGCCTGGCCCCTTTTCCTTCTTCTGGTAAGCCCGGGCCTCCACCATGCACCACACCGCCATCCCCACACAGCCCCACTCGGGGGCAGGCATCGCCTCGTTCATCATCAGCCTTGCCGCCAGCACCGTGCTGCTCATTGCCATGGGCATCGCAGAGGCACTCGAATCCAGGCCTAGCGGAATGAACGAGGAATCCGCCTCAGCCATCATGCTCGGCATCGTCGTCATTCTTACGGCGCTGGCCCAGTTCGCGGCCCTGGGCTTGGGCATCGCCGCCCTGGTGCAGGCCGGGCGCAACAAGATCTTCGGCGTGCTGGGCACCGTCTTCGCCGCCACCGGACTGGTCGGCACGCTGATGCTCCTCCTGCTCGGCGCATTGCTGGAGGGCTGACACCATGCCACGCCACCACCATGCCCCACCC
>JAUYGP010000058.1 GCA_030690515.1 Giesbergeria sp. | reverse complement strand
TGGCCAGTGGCACGCGGCCGATGCGGATGCGCTTGATCGCCATCACGCGCAGGCCCACGGCCTCGCACATGGCCGGGATCTGGCCGGGCCGGATGCCCTGCAGTGCAAAGCGCAGTTTGGTCTCGTTCTGCCAGCTCACCTTGATGGGGGGCAGCGGCCGACCGTTGAAGCTCAGGCCGTGGCAGAGCTTCTTCAGCCCGCCTTCCATGATCTGGCCCGCCACCTCCACAGTGCATTCCTGCTCCAGCGACTCGATGTCTTCCTGCAGCTTGCGCGCAATGCGCTTGTCCTGCGTGTACACCACCAGGCCGCTGGCCGGTGTGGGCAGGGGCGTGAAGCATTCGAGCTGTTTGAAGTGGCGCAGCAGCACCTGGATGTCCGACGCATCCTCGGGCATGTGCGACGCGGCGTTCAGCAGGGTCAGGGCTGCGGGCGCTCCCTGGCTGCGGCTGCTGTGCGCGGCGTGGCCCGCCTCCATGCCCAAACCGGCTTCATAGCCCGGGGGCTTGTGCAGCAGCAGGGTGACGGGGACCAGGTCGAACAGGCTGGCGTTCGGTGTCAGTAGCACGCGCTGCTGTGGCGACACGCGGGCGCCGGGCACCTCAACGGTTTTGCCATCGACGCTGACGAAACCGCCTTCGATGTACTGCTCGGCGGTGCTGCGCGAGAGGCCATGTTCTGCGGCCAGGCGCTTGGCCAGTCGTTGTGTTTCAGTCATATTGTTTGGTATGTCGCTCGCTGCCTATGAAACTGGCACGCTTGCGGCGTGGGCCGCCGTGCAAGGGTCGCCCCCGCCGCACGGGCGGCGTCCCCCTGGGGGGAAGACGCGCAGCGGCTCAGGGGGTTTAATCATTCCCGGGGCCCAGTGCGCGGATGCGTTCCACATGCGCGATCAGCGAGCGCTGGGCCACGGGCCAGATGCGCTGCGGCACATCGGCGTAGGCATGCGCCACCCAGTCCTCCACGCTGCCGTCCGGCAGGGCCTGCATGGCGGCGATGACCTTGGCCTCGCGGGCCAGGCGGTGCGCCTTGAGCTGGGCGATGGCCTGGCGGGCAAAGCCCAGCACGTAACCGTGCGCGGGCAGGATGAATTCGACCCCGTGCGCCGTGCACAGCGCATCGAGCGCGTCGAGCGAATCCAGATAGTCGGCCATGTTGCCGTCGGGCGGGTCGACCACGGTGGTGCTGCCGTTGAGGATGTGGTCGCCGCTGAACAGTAGGGCGTCTTCGACCAG
Organism: Giesbergeria sp.; assembly: GCA_030690515.1. Classification (GTDB taxonomy): domain Bacteria; phylum Pseudomonadota; class Gammaproteobacteria; order Burkholderiales; family Burkholderiaceae_C; genus Simplicispira. The sequence continues at coordinate 3,523 of JAUYGP010000058.1, read as the reverse complement.
CAGCAGGCACAGGTGGTTGGCGGCATGGCCGGGCGTGTGCACCACCTGCAGGGTATGGGTAATTTTGCCCTCCGGCGCTTGTCCAGTCAGCGTGAGCAGCTCTCCATTTTGTAGCGATCGCTCGGGCGTGAATTCGCTGGCTGCCCGTGCCGTGGGGGCCGAGGGCAGGCCCAGAATGGGGGGCGCTGCACGCCCGGCCTGCACGCACAAGGCCTGCAGCGGTGCTGCACCCGGAGAGTGGTCGGGGTGCGAGTGGGTGCAGACGATCATGCGGATGTCGCCCCCGGCGGCGCGCCACAAGCGTTCGAGGTGCTGTGCGTCCTGCGGGCCGGGGTCGATGGCGATATAGCCCGTGGCCGGGTCGCCCACCAGGTAGCTGTTGGTGCCGGGGCCAGTCATCACGCCGGGGTTGGGGGCGGTCAGGCGCTGCAGGTTTTTCAAAAGCTGTACGGGGCGCTCGCTCTGCCAGTCCAGCGGGTGCACGATCTGCCCGTCGGGGCAGACCAGGGCCAGCTCGCCAAACGGCATTTCATCTTCCATGTAGCGCGCCTCTTTGCCGGCCATCAGGCCCGCGCGCGGGCAGCTGGTCCACAGCGGGGTTTCGCTCACGGCGCAGGCGGCAAGCACCGCCTGGGCGCTGTCAAATCGGGCCAGGCGCTGCAGCGTGCGGATGGTCGGGAAGATCATGAAGAACTGGCCGGCCTCGTGCCGCTCCAGCGCCTCGTGCGGGCGCACCCACACGGGTTCAAACTGTTCGGTTTCATCGGCGACCGGGGTCTGGCCTTCGGGCATGCGCGCCACCAAAAACGGTACGTCAAAGCGCTTGGGCAGGTCGCGGTCGGCGGTCCAGCGCGCCAGCACAAACACGCTGTCGGCCGCCAGTTGCAGGCCACGGGCCTGGCATTGGGCGGCAAAGGGTGCGTGGCGGTGCAGCGCGGCAATGTCGCTGGCGTCCGCCATGCGGCCGTCGGCGTGGCGCGCCAGCAGCACGCCCAGCTCCTCAAAACTCTCGCGGATGGCCGCAATGGCCTGGGTGAGGTGCTCGTCGCTCTGGCTGGGGCGGCGTGCTGCAGCAGCATGCGTGGCGGGAGCGGCGTCCAGTGCGTCGATGCCTCCGCCGGGGAACACGTAGGCGCCCGGGGCAAAGCTGGCCTTGCCCGAGCGCCGGGTCATCAGCACTTCGAGCCCGCTGTGGTCCGGCGCATCGCGCAGCAGCAGCACGGTGGCGGCGGAGAGGGGGCGGATGGGTTCGCGCTGCGGGTGCAGTTGCTGGCTGGGGCGTGTCATGCCGCCATTATCGGCACTGCGGGGAGGGCGGTCAGTCGCGCGCAGGGATGTTCAGTCCGCGCACCACGGCAGGGCGGGCCACAAAAGCGGCCAGCGCACGCTGCACCTGCGGGAACTGGTCAAACCCCACCAGCGCACCGGCTTCGTAGAACCCGACCAGGTTGTGTACCCACGGAAAGGTGGCGATGTCGGCAATGGTGTAGTCCTGGCCCATGATCCAGTCGCGGCCCGTCAGGCGCTGCTCTAGCACGCCCAGCAGGCGTTTTGACTCGGCCACGTAGCGGCCCAGCGGGCGCTTGTCTTCCCAGTCCTTGCCGGCAAACTTGTTGAAAAAACCCAGCTGGCCAAACATCGGGCCCACGCCCCCCATTTGCCACATCAACCACTGCAGCGTGTGGTACCGCGCTGCGGGGTCTTTGGGCATGAAGCGTCCGCTCTTGTCGGCCAGATAGACCAGGATGGCGCCCGACTCAAACAGCGCCAGCGGCTGGCCGCCGGGGCCTTCGGGGTCGATGATGGCGGGGATCTTGTTGTTCGGGTTGAGCGACAAAAACTCTGGCGACATCTGGTCGTTGCTGTCAAAGCGCACCAGGTGCGGCTCGTAGGGCAGGCCGGTTTCCACCAGCATGATCGAGGCCTTCACGCCATTGGGCGTGGGCAGCGAATAGAGCTGGATGCGGTCCGGGTGCTGGGCCGGCCATTTGCCGGTGATGGGAAAGGCGGAGAGGTCGTGCATGGCGGTTCCTTGGTGAAATCAGACGGGAAAGATGCCTGGAGCGCTGCCTGCCACGATAATCCATGCCATGAAGATTCGCTTCACCAAAATGCAAGGCGCGGGCAACGATTTCGTCGTGCTCGACGAAACCCAGGGCTCGCTGGGCCTGACGGCGGCCCAATACCGTTTTCTGGCGGACCGGCACTTTGGCGTCGGTGCGGACCAGATCCTCTCGGTGCGGCCCTCGCCGGGCGAGGGCATCGACTTTGAATACGCCATCCACAATGCCGACGGCGGCGAGGTGGAGCAGTGCGGCAATGGCGCGCGCTGCTTTGCCCGCTATGTGCGCGACAAGGGGTTGACCCCGCACGACACCATCCGGGTGCAGACGCTCTCGGGCGTGATCGCCCCGCAACTCACGCCCGATGGCCGCGTGACGGTGGACATGGGCCGCCCCGTGTTCGACCCGGCGCGCATCCCCTTCGACGCCTCGGGCCTGGCGCCTATGCCCCAGGGTTTAGGACAAAAATGGCCTCTAACGCTTGATGCGCAAGCGCAATCAGCTACTGTTTTAGTAGCGGTGGTGTCCATGGGCAACCCGCACGCCGTGCAACTGGTTCAGGATGTGGACACCGCGCCCGTGTTGCAGACCGGCCCGCTCATCGAAGGCCATGCGCGCTTTCCTCAGCGGGTCAATGCAGGGTTTTTGCAGGTGCTCGATCGCGAGCATGTGCGCCTGCGTGTGTATGAGCGCGGCGCCGGTGAAACCCTGGCCTGCGGCACGGGCGCCTGCGCCGCCGTGGCTGCGGGCATCCACCTGGGGCTGCTCGATACGCGTGTGCATGTGCAAATGCGCGGCGGCCTGCTGACCATCGCCTGGAGCGGCCAGGAGGCCGATTCCGTTTTCATGACCGGCCCGGCCACCACCGTGTTTGAAGGCCAGATCGACATCCCCGACGCACCATGAACCATATCCCTCCTATCACCGAAGAAGACATCGCCAACTTTCTGCTGAGCACGCCCGGCTTCTTCGAGCGCCACGCCGAGGTGCTGGCCAGCGTGCAGTTCACCAGCCCGCACGGCCAGCGCGCCGTGAGTCTGCAGGAGCGCCAGGCCGAAATGCTGCGCGAGAAAATCAAGGGCCTGGAGCAGCGCGTGATGGAGATGGTGCGCAACAGCCACGAGAACGAAGCCATTGTCCAGAAAGTGCACCAGTGGACCGGCAGCCTGCTGCAGGTGCGCGACCCTATCGATCTGCCGCCCACCGTGGTGGACGGCGTGTGCGCTCTGTTCGACGTGCCGCAGGCCGCCGTGCGCGTGTGGGGTGTCTCCGGCGCCTACATTGACTGCGACTTTGCCCTGGGCGCCAGTGACGATGCCCAGGCCTTTGCCTCGTCGCTCACCATGCCATTTTGCGGCCCCAACCTGGGCTTTGAGCCGGCCGGGTGGCTGGCGCAGACGCCCGGGGAGCTGGCCCAGTCCGTCGCCCTGCTGCCGCTGCGCGTGGGCGCCATCGACAGC
>JAUYGP010000057.1 GCA_030690515.1 Giesbergeria sp. | reverse complement strand
CGAACATAAACAGCACAATGCGCTGTCAAAATTTAATTTCCAAGCATATGAAGCTGGATGCTGTCGATTTACGCATTCTGGGCGAGTTGCAGGCCGATGGCTCGCTCTCCAATGTGGAGCTGGCGCGGCGCGTGCACCTCTCGCCCTCGCCTTGCCTGGCGCGCGTCAAGGCGCTGGAGGCTGCGGGCGTCATCAGCCGCTATGTGGCGCTGGCCAATGCGGCGGCGCTGGGCCTGGGGCTCAACGTCTTCATCAGCATCAGCCTCAAGGCGCAAAACAAAGAGGCGCTGGCTGATTTTGAACAGCGCATTGCCGAGCAGGACGAGGTCATGGAGTGCTACCTGATGACCGGCGACAGCGACTACCTGATCCGTGTCGCACTGGCCGACATGGGGGCGCTAGAGCGATTCATCCTGGAGCAGCTCTCACCGATTCCAGGCATCGAAAAGATCCGCTCCAGCTTTGCCCTCAAGCAGGTTCGCTACAAGACGGCGCTGCCGCTGCCTGCGCTTTCGGCGCGCTCTTGAGCGCCATTGCATGGGCCAGGTCCAGCGCTTGGCCAATGTCGGCCAGCAAGTCCTGCACATCCTCCAGCCCCACCGACAGGCGCACCAGGCCTTCTGCAATACCGTGCGCGGCGCGCTCTTCGGGGGTGTAGGTGGAATGCGTCATGCTGGCCGGGTGCTGGGCCAGCGTCTCCGCGTCGCCCAGGCTCACGGCGCGGGTGACGAGTTGCAGCGCATCCATGAAGCGCACGCCCGCCTCCAGGCCACCGTGCAGCTCGAAGGCGATCATGCCGCCCATCTGGCGCATCTGCTGCTTGGCCAGGGCGTGCTGCGCAAAGCTGGGCAGACCAGGAAAATGCACCACCGCGGTGGCCGGGTGCGCCGCAATGAATTCGGCCACGGTCTGCGCGCTCTGGCAGTGGCGGTCCATGCGCAGCGCCAGGGTTTTGAGGCCGCGCATCACCAGGTGTGCGTCCTGCGCCGACATCACCGCACCGGTCATGTCTTTCAGGCCATACAGGCGCACGCGCTGGGCCAGCTCCGCGTCGGCAAAGATGGCGGCGCCGGCCGTCAGGTCGCCGTGGCCGCCCAGGTATTTGGTCATGGAGTGCACGCTCACATCGGCGCCCAACAGCAGGGGCTGCTGCAGGTAGGGCGTGCAGTAGGTGTTGTCCACCACCACCTTCGCGCCACGCGCGTGGGCCAGGGCCGACACCGCCGCAATGTCCACCAGGCGCATGTTGGGGTTGGCGGGCGACTCCAGGTACACCACGCGCGTCTTGTCGGAGAGGGCTGCGGCCACATTGGCCGGGTCGGTCATGTCCACATGGCGCACGCTGACGCCAAAGCGTGCGAGGCCGTGGTGCAGGAACGAAAAAGTGCAGCCGTACAGCGTCATGTCGGCCAGCACCTCGTCGCCCGGCTCCAGCATGGACCACAGCGTGGCCGTGATGGCGCCCATGCCCGAGCCGAACACCACCGCGCCCACGCCCTGCTCCAGGCTGGCCAGCCGCCCTTCGAGCAGCGCCAGCGTGGGGTTGGCAATGCGGGTGTAGAAGTAGCCGTTTTCTTCGCCGCTAAAGCAGCGTGCGCCGTAGCCCACATCGGGAAAGGCAAACGTGGCCGAGGTGTAGATGGGCGGCACCAGCGCGCCCTGGTGGTCGGCCGGGTTGTAGCCAAAGTGGATGGCGCGGGTGCTGAAGCCGCCGGTCTGTGTGTTTGCCTTGCCCATGAAGAGTCTCCTACATATCGTGTGTGGTGACTGAATTCTTTGCCAAATCACTGGGTAAAAATTCGCTATCAGGCCCACGCAAAGACGCTATATTGGAAACATCAACCTATTTCAATGGCATTAAAGGCAATTTATGCTTCACACCGCCGCCACGCTGGACGCCGTGGACCGCAGCCTGCTCGAAGCCCTACAAAAAGATGGCCGCGCCACCGTGGGCGAGCTGGCCGAGCGCGTCTCTCTTTCCACCTCGCCCTGCTGGCGGCGCGTGCGGCAACTGGAGGAATCGGGCGTGATCAGCGGCTACCACGCCCACCTGGACCGCCACCGCGTCGGCTACGGCGTGCTGGGCTTTGTGCAACTGGGCCTGCACAACCACACGGCCGAGGTGACGGCGGCGTTTGAGCGCGAAGTGCTGGCGCTGCCGCAGGTGCTGTCGTGCCACAACCTCTCGGGCCGCTACGACTACCAGTTGGAACTGGTGGCGCCCGACCTGGAAACATTTGCCGACTATGTGCGCACGCGCATCCGCAGCCTGCCGGGCGTGCGCGAAAT
>JAUYGP010000056.1 GCA_030690515.1 Giesbergeria sp. | reverse complement strand
CATTGAGCAGCGCGTGGCCGACATCCTGGCCGACGTGCGCCAGCGCGGCGACGCCGCCGTGCTCGAATACACCGCCCGATTTGACGCGCTGCAAGCCCCCACGCTGCAGGCGCTGGAGCTGACGCAGGCCGAACTCAAGGCCGCCTTCGACGCCATTCCCGCCGCCCAGCGCGAAGCCCTGCAGGCCGCTGCCGCGCGCGTGCGCAGTTACCACGAAGCCCAGAAGAAGGCCTGCGGTGAGAGCTGGAGCTACCGCGATGCCGACGGCAGCCTGCTGGGTCAGAAAGTGACGCCGCTGGACCGCGTGGGCATCTACGTGCCCGGCGGCAAGGCCGCCTACCCGAGTAGCGTGCTGATGAATGCCATTCCGGCACATGTGGCCGGGGTCGGCGAAATCATCATGGTCGTGCCCACGCCCCACGGCGAGAAAAACGCGCTGGTGCTGGCCGCCGCGTACGTGGCCGGCGTGACCCGCGCCTTCACCATCGGCGGTGCGCAGGCCGTGGCTGCTTTGGCCTACGGCACGCAAACCGTGCCCAAGGTGGACAAAATCACGGGCCCCGGCAACGCTTATGTGGCCAGCGCCAAAAAGCATGTGTTTGGCACCGTGGGCATCGACATGATCGCGGGCCCCAGCGAAATCCTCGTGCTGGCCGACGGCAGTACGCCCGCCGAGTGGGTGGCCATGGACCTCTTCAGCCAAGCCGAACACGATGAGTTGGCGCAGAGCATCTTGCTGTGCCCGGATGCTGCCTACATTGATGCCGTGCAGCGTGAAATCGACCGCTTGCTGCCCACCATGCCGCGTGCTGAGATCATTGCCAAGAGCCTGACCGGCCGGGGTGCGCTGATCCATACGCGCAACATGGAAGAAGCGTGCGACATTTCCAACCGCATCGCGCCCGAGCACCTCGAAATATCCAGCCACGAACCGCACCGCTGGGAGCCGCTGCTCAAGCACGCGGGCGCCATCTTCCTGGGGGCCTACACCTCCGAGAGCCTGGGCGACTACTGTGCCGGGCCCAACCACGTGCTGCCCACCAGCGGTACGGCGCGGTTTTCGTCGCCGCTGGGCGTGTACGACTTCCAGAAGCGCACCTCG
>JAUYGP010000050.1 GCA_030690515.1 Giesbergeria sp. | reverse complement strand
CTCAGGCAGATCACGGTAAACACCGCCTGGACGGAAATACGCCGCATGCATGCGCGCACCCGACACAGCTTCGTACATATCGAACAGGTCTTCACGCTCGCGGAAGGTATAAATCAGGATCGTCGAGCTACCGCAATCATTGCCGTGCGAACCCAGCCACATCAGGTGGTTCAACAGACGGGTGATTTCAGAGAACATCACACGGATGTACTGCGCCCGGATGGGCACCTCGATGCCTAGAAGCTTTTCAATGGCCAGGCAGTAGGCGTGCTCGTTGCACATCATGGACACGTAATCGAGTCGATCCATGTAAGGAAGCGACTGAATATAGGTCTTGTGCTCGGCCAGCTTTTCAGTGGCGCGGTGCAACAAACCAATGTGCGGATCGGCGCGCTGCACGACTTCGCCGTCGAGCTCCAGCACAAGGCGCAGCACACCGTGGGCGGCGGGGTGTTGCGGCCCCAGGTTCAGGGAATAGTTCTTGATTTCAGCCATGGTTCACTGCAGAAGACCACCGGGTCTCAGTGCAGTCCTCCGTATTTGTCTTCGCGAATGATGCGCGGCGTGATCTCGCGCGGCTCGATGCTGACCGGCTCATAGACCACGCGGCGTTGGTCTGCGTCATACCGCATCTCGACATGCCCCGAAAGAGGGAAGTCCTTGCGGAACGGATGACCGATAAAACCATAGTCCGTCAGAATGCGGCGCAGGTCGTTATGGCCATCGAACACGATGCCGTACAAATCAAACGCCTCGCGCTCATACCAGTTCGCCGACGCCCACAGCTCGGTCACCGAAGGCACCACCGGGAAATCATCCTCGGGGCAGAACACCTTGACACGCACGCGCTGGTTCAGGCTGACCGACAGCAAATGGCTTACAACACAATAGCGTGCACCTTCGGGCTCACGGTCGCCATAGGCTGAATAGTCCAAACCACACAAATCCACAAGCTGCTCAAAGCGGCAACCGGGCGCATCGCGCAATAACTGCATGGCTTCGAGGTAACTGGCCGCAGAAATAACGACCGTGAGCTCGCCCAGTGCAATGTGCGCTTCGCGGACTCTGTCACCCAGCACCGCCATGATGGTGTCTTGGAGTTCTTCAGGGCGAATGGCAAAAGTTGTCATAAAACCCCCTTCAGGCACGCGCAATGGTGTTGGTGCGGCGAATCTTCTGCTGCAACTGAATGATGCCGTAGATCAATGCTTCAGCCGTGGGCGGACAGCCCGGCACATACACGTCCACCGGCACAATGCGATCACAACCACGTACCACCGAATAGCTGTAGTGGTAGTAACCACCACCATTGGCGCACGAGCCCATGGACAACACCCAGCGGGGTTCGGCCATCTGGTCATAGACCTTGCGCAGCGCAGGCGCCATCTTGTTGCACAGTGTGCCGGCCACAATCATGAGGTCGGACTGACGTGGACTGGCGCGAAACACCTCGGCACCAAAACGACCAATGTCATAGCGCGCAGCCGCCGCATGCATCATTTCGACCGCGCAGCAGGCCAAACCAAAGGTCATGGGCCAGAGCGAGCCTGTCTTGGCCCAGTTCACCACCGAGTCGTAACTCGTGGTGATGAAGCCTTCCTTCATTACGCCTTCAATCATTGCGTCAGTCCTTGTTCAAGCCGCTCATTCCCAATCCAGGGCGCCTTTTTTCCACTCGTAGGCAAAACCGACGACCAGAACGGTCAGAAAAATGACCACAGCGACAAAACCCGTCATTCCCACCTCATGCAGCGCTACAGCCCACGGGAACAGGAAGGCGATTTCAAGATCGAAAAGAATGAACAGGATCGCAATGAGGTAGTAGCGCACATCGAATTTCATGCGCGCATTTTCGAAGGCTTCGAAGCCACACTCGTAGGGGGAATTTTTTGCCGGATCAGGGCGATTGGGGCCCAGGATGTAACCCAGCACCTGAGGGATGATGCCTACCCCAATACCAACCAAGATGAACAGGAGGACGGGGAGATATTGATCGAGGTTCATCTTTGAGATGCGCTCATCGCTGAGGTCCCGCCCAACATGATCGCAGAACGGAACATGCGGGCTGACCTGTTTGTATTTGGTGCCGTCGGCGAGACTCGAACTCGCACAGCTTTCGCCACTACCCCCTCAAGATAGCGTGTCTACCAATTTCACCACGACGGCTTTGCATGTCTGGGTGGCATGAGGAACCAGTTGGTTTTGGCTTCCCAGACAGTCTCAGATTCTACTCCGGAAAAACCCTGCCACCAGGCTCCAAAGGGGATTTATTGATGATTTCGTCGCCTGTCACAGACGCTTCAGGCACTGAATCCGCCATCACATCCTTGCCTCTGTCAGGCCCGCGAAAGACTGGGCCCAAAGGAGCAACAACGCGGGGTTGCAGGACCCCAACCCCGCGCTGTCGTTGTCACTCACTTCGCCGGAATCTGCCCCGCACCGGATGCCGCAATCGCT
>JAUYGP010000043.1 GCA_030690515.1 Giesbergeria sp. | reverse complement strand
GGATGGCCTGCGCCGGGTCAAGCTGTGCGGCCCGGCGCGCTGGGGCGATGGCGGCGACCACGCCGCACACCGTGGCCACCAGCGCCACGCGTACGGCCGTGGCCAGCGGCAGGGTGATGCTGAACAGCGGCAGGCCGTCCGAGCCGCGCACGAAGCTGGTGAACGCCCAGATCAGCGCCACTGCCAGCAGCAAGCCCAGCACCGAGCCGACGGCACCAACCACCGCGCCCTGCACCAAAAACAGTCGCAGCACCTGTCCACGCGTTGCGCCCATGGCACGCAGAATGCCGATCTCGCGCTGCTTTTGCACGACCGACACCACCAACACGCTGGCAATACCCAGCACCACCACGGCCAGCACCACGGCGCGGATGATGCTGGTGCTGATCGACTGTGCGTTGAGCGCCGAGACCAACTGGGCGTTGCTCTCCTGCCAGCTTTCAATCTTGTACGGAAACTGCGCGCGCAGCGCTTCAGCCAGGCTTTGTGCCACCCACACATCGTGCAGGGTCAAGTCCAGCCCGGTGGCACCACCAGGCAACGCCAACAGGTTTTGCGCAGCGCGCAGCGGCACGATGACGGTGCGCCGATTCAGGTCGCGCACGCCCAGGTCCACCAGTGCGGTCACGCGCAGCGACTCGCTCGATGTCGCGGTCTGGACCGTCAGCCGATCGCCCACACGCACACCCAGGTCTTGCGCCAGTTCGCGCCCCACGATGGCCTCGCCCGGCTCCAGTCGCGCAGTACCCGCGATCACCTTGGAGCGCAGACCGACCATGCGGTCGTACCGTTCCAGGTCCACTCCCATCAACGCAATCGACAGCACCGCCTCGCCGCGCAGCGCCAGGCCCGCGCCCGACACCATGGGCGAAACGCCTGCCACGTTGGGCCGCTTTTCCAGGAGCGGCAGCAGCGCCTGCCAGTTGGCGACCGAGCGCGGGCGCTGGGCGCGCGGCTGGGTTTCGGTCAATACATGGGCACCGGGCTGGAGCGCAGCAGCGGGTGTCACCACATCGTCGGGTGCACGCACGCTGATGTGCGCCTGCGCGCCCAGCGTCTTGGTCAGGGTGCTGTTCTGCAACCCGCTGATGAGCGCCGAGATATACGCAATGACGGCCACGCCGGCAGCCACGCCCACCACGATGAGCACGGTTTGCATCCGCCCCTCGCGCAGAAAGCGCAGCGCCACCCGCAATTCAAAACCGGGCCAGAGCATGGTGGGCACTTGCCTAGCTACCCATGGCGCTGGACAGGGCCTCGCCAGAACCCTGTACGCGCACGGCATTGCGAGGCGTGGCAGCGGCCGCACCGGGCATCCAATCCACAGGCCGGGCGCGCACACGCTGCCCGGGCTGCCGCGTGCCGTCGGGGCCGCTGCGCTCGAGCACCTGTTCGCCTTCGGTCAGCCCGTCCAGAACCTCCACGGCACCGAGCGTGCGCAGACCCAGGCGCACGCTGCGCACCAGCGCACGGCCATCCTGCGCCACCAGCACCTCGGCCTGGTCACCCTGCGCTGGCGCACGCAGGGCCGACTGCGGCAGCACCAGCGCAGCGTCCACACGCGCCGTTTCCACCTCGACGGAAAGCGTCATGTCTTCGCGTAAAAAATCAGGCGCCTGGCCCTGAAGCGCAAACTTCACCTCGATGGCGCCGCGCTGCGCATCCACGGCAGGCGCCAAGCTCAACACGCGCGCGGCAAATCGCTGCGCGGGAAATGCGTCGGCCAGTACGGCAGCGCTCTGGCCGGGCCGTAACTGCTCCAAAAAGCGTTCGTCTACCTGGGCAACCAGCTGTGTCGGGCCGACCAACGCCAGGCTCAGCAAAGCCTTGCCGGGCTGCACGATCTGCCCCGGCTCCACTGCGCGCTGCAGCACGCGGGCATCGGTGGGGGCGCGCAGCGTGGCTTGTGCGAGGCGTGCCTGCGCCGCTGCCGTGGCGGCGCGGGCCACAGCAAGCTGCGCCTGGGCCTGCACCATGTCGGACCCCCCATCGGCATTGGCCTGCACCTGGGCGTTGGCGCTGCGCACCTGCTCTTGCGCCACGGTGGCTGCGCGACTTACTTCATCGAGCTGCGCTGCGCTGTAGAAACCCTGGGCCACCAGCTGTTGGGCCCGCTCCAATGCCGCCTGGGCCGCACGCTGCGTGGCCTGGGCTTGTGCCAAGGCGGCCTGGGTTGCCGTGCGTGCGCTGCTGCGCAAACCGGTCAGGCGCGCCTGCGCCTGACTCTCGGCCGCATCGGCCTGCGCCAGTGCGGCGCGCCATTCCTGGTCTTCGAGCAGAACCAATACATCGCCCGCGCGCACGGCGGCGCCTTCCATCACACGCACTTCGGCCACACGGCCCGTGACGGTGCTACCCACATCCACACGCGACAGCGTGGCCACCCGGGCAGAAAACTGCAAGGTACGAACCAACGGTGCGCGCCGTACCTCGATCACATCGACCTGCGGGCCGCGCAACCAGGCGACGCCCGCCAGCACCGATGCGCCGAGCAGCAAAGCCGCGCCAAGCCAGAGTCCGCGCCGAGGCAGCGTCACTTGGCCGCCCCAGCGTCGAACAAACCGTCGGCCCGCTGTGGCGCTGCAACACCGAGGTGCCGGTACGCAGCAAGGGTGGCAATACGCCCGCGCGGCGTGCGCTGCAAGAATCCCTGTTGAATCAGGTAGGGCTCGATCACATCCTCGATGGTGCCCGCCTCCTCGCCAATGCTGGCGGCAATGTTGTCCAGCCCCACGGGCCCGCCGTCAAAGCGGTGGATCACGGCCTCCAGGAGTTTGCGGTCCATCACGTCGAAGCCCTGCGGATCGACATCGAGCATGGCCAGCGCACGGTTCGCCATGTCCAGTGTGATGCGCCCGGTGCCCTTGACCTGGGCGTAGTCGCGCACGCGGCGCAGCAATCGATTGGCAATGCGCGGGGTACCCCGGGAGCGGCGCGCCAGCTCGACGCCGCCTTCCGCGTCCATGGGCGTTCCCAGCAACGCGGCGCTGCGCGTGACGATGCGAGCCAGCTCCTCGGGCGTATAAAACTCCAGCCGTGCCACGATGCCAAAACGGTCGCGCAGCGGGTTGGTCAGCATGCCCGCCCGTGTGGTGGCGCCCACCAGGGTGAAGGGCTGCAAGTCAAGCTTGATGGAGCGCGCCGCCGGGCCTTCGCCGATCATGATGTCGATCTGGTAGTCCTCCAGCGCCGGGTACAGAATTTCCTCGACCACGGGCGAGAGCCGGTGGATCTCGTCAATGAACAGAACGTCGTTCTTCTCCAGGTTGGTCAGCAACGCCGCGAGGTCCTTGGGTTTTTCGAGCACCGGGCCGCTGGTCTGGCGTAGGTTCACGCCCAACTCGGCCGCAATGATGTGCGAGAGCGTCGTCTTACCCAGCCCCGGCGGGCCAAACAGCAGCACATGGTCCAGCGCCTCACCCCGGTGGCGCGCAGCACCAATGAAAATCTCCAGCTGCTCACGCGCCTTGGCCTGGCCCACGTATTCCTGCATCAGCTTGGGGCGCAGGGCGCGCTCGATGGCCTCTTCTTGCGGCGTGGCTGGCGCTGCGGACACCATGCGCTTTGCGGGAGCGGGGGCGAAATCGTCGGTCTGGATAGTCACGATGGTCTGGTCAGGCGGGGCATGTGGAGAACTATAGCCGCGCAAGCGCGGGTACAGTGGCAGGCAACAGCTCTTGTCTTCATGCCATGAAATTCCTTGCGTCCTCCGGCTCTACCGCGCTGCGCCGCCCAGGCCGAGCACTCCGGCTGGCAGTCGCCTTGCCTCTGTGGTGCGTGGTGCTTTCTGTCGCTGCTGAAGAGTCCGCCAAGCCCCCCACGACCCTGCGGCTCGAAAACCCTGATGATCGGCTAACTCTGACCGAGAGCATCAACGACGCCATCGTGCGTGCGCAATCGGGCAGTTCAGCAAAGTCTATTCGCAAGAACGGCCCGGCCCAAATTACGGTGCAGGGGGCACCCGCAAAGGCCAAACCCCGCAAGCCTGCAAAACCCAAGCCAGCGCAGGCGATGCCACCGGCAACCGATAGCGCTTTTGACCCTGTTGCCAGCCGCCGCTACATTGAAGCCCGCGCCGCTGCACTGGCGGCCCAGTCACGCGCTACGCCCGCCACCCTGCCAGACCCACAACGGGTGCCGTGGAGCTATTCGGGCGACACCGGAGCCCAGGCCTGGGGCCAGCTCCACCCAGCCTTTGCAGCCTGCGCACAGGGGCTGCAGCAATCGCCCATCGACATCACGCAGAACCGCACCGTAATAGGGCCGGCCGAAGCCTTGCACATGGAAGGCACGGCCCTGGCTGGCACCGTGGTACACCGCGGGCACAGCATTGTGGTTGAGGTGGCCAGCGCGCACGCGCTCGCATTGCGGGGAACGCGCTGGCGGCTGCAAAGGCTGGAGTTTCACCACCCTGCCGAAGAACGTATGGATTTTCAGAACTTTCCCATGTCGGCCGATCTGGTGTACCAGAGCCCTGCAGGCCAATGGGCCGTGCTGTCGGTGCCCCTGCAGTTGGGCGCTGCCAACCCGCTGATTGACCGCATCTGGGCAAACATGCCCCTGTAGGCCCAAGACAGCGTTCCCCTGCCGGAGTCGGGCGTGCCGCTGCAACAGTTGCTTCCCCAGGATATGCGCTATTACCAGTACCTGGGCTCGCTCACCACACCCCCTTGCACAGAAGGTGTGCTGCGCTTGGTGCTCAAAAAACCAGGCAGCGTCAGCATCGACCAGTGGCGCCTGCTGACGCAAATGACCCCACCCAACGCCCGCCCCGCGCAAGCCCTGCACGAGAGAATTGTGCGCAACGCACGGTGATGGCTATTGCGCTGCCCGCCCGCTACTTCGCCAACGCCTTGAGCGCCAGCTTAATCCCCTCACTCACCCCCACATCGCCCGGCAGCGCCTTGAGCGCAGCCGCAGCCTCCTTGTCGTTGTAGCCCAGTGCCAGCAGCGCCTGCAAAATATCGGCCTGATCCTCGCTGGTGGCATGGGCATGAACGCCGCCCATCTCGGCACCCAGTTTGCCCTTGAGTTCCAGTAGCAGGCGCTCGGCTGTTTTCTTGCCGATGCCCGGCACCTTGACCAGGCGACCGGCCTCTTGCAAGGTGATGGCCTGCGCCAGGTCCTGCACCCCCATGCCGCTCAGAACGGCCAACGCCGTGCGCGGGCCCACGCCCGATATCTTGATCAGCTCCCGGAAAGCCGCGCGCTCGGCGGCGCTGCCAAAGCCGTACAGCAACTGTGCGTCCTCGCGCACGATGAACTGTGTCAGCAAGCTTACCGACTGCCCAATAGCAGGCAAGTTGTAGAAGGTGCTCATGGGCACCTGCACCTCGTAGCCCACGCCCGCGCAGTCCACCAGCACCTCGGGTGGGTTCTTCTCCAGCAGGGTACCGGTCAATTTGCCTATCATTGAAGTCCTTTGTCGCCGTCCGGCGCATTTCGACGGAATTATCAACGTGATCCTGCGCCATACCTTCACCCCCCACAACAACACCCGCCTCACGCACCTGTGCGGCCCTGCCGACGGTCACCTGCGCACCATCGAGGCGGCGTACCAGGTCAGCATTGCCCACCGGCACGAGCAGTTCAAGGTAGACGGCCCCAAGGGCCGCGCCACAAAGGCCATGGAAGTTCTGCAGGCGGTGTACGAAATCGCTGATCGCCCCATCAGTGAGGAGCATTTGCAGCTCATGCTGGCAGGCGACGGCGCCATCACCGCCGAGGGTGAAGGTGCACCCTCCCCGCTGACCACGCGACGCGCCGACCTGCGGGCGCGCACGCCCACACAGGCCCTGTACCTGGACAACATCGCCACGCACGACATCACCTTCGGCATTGGCCCGGCCGGCACGGGCAAGACCTATCTGGCCGTGGCCTGCGCGGTCGATGCCCTGGAGCGCAGCGCTGTGCAACGCATCGTGCTCACGCGCCCCGCGGTGGAGGCCGGTGAGCGCCTGGGCTTTCTGCCCGGCGACTTGGCGCAGAAGGTGGACCCCTATCTACGCCCGCTGTACGACGCGCTATATGACCTGATGGGTTACGAAAAGGTGCAAAAGGCGTTCGAGCGCAACGCGCTCGAGATTGCCCCGCTGGCCTTCATGCGCGGGCGCACACTGAACAACGCTTTCGTCATCCTCGACGAAGCGCAGAACACCACGCCCGAGCAAATGAAAATGTTCCTCACCCGCCTGGGCTTTGGTGCCAAGGCCGTGGTCACAGGCGACGTGAGCCAGATCGACCTGCCCAAGGGCGCCATGAGCGGCCTGATCGACGGGGAGCGCGTGCTCAAGCGCGTCAAGGGCATTGCCGTCACGCGCTTCACCAGCGCCGACGTGGTGCGCCACCCGCTGGTCGCACGCATTGTTGATGCCTACGACGCCCAACGCACCCGCCCTGCACCGCGTGCCTAAATCAGATCACTACACTTTTTATAGCTGCATGCGCTTATCAATAGGACGCTACAGGCCAAAATGACCCTTAATCAACTCACCCTGTCGCTGCAGTTCGGCCGCTTTGATGGCGCCGCCACCCACCGCGCCGCACTGCCGCGCCACAAGGTTACCCGCTGGATTCGCCACGCCCTGGCACTGGACGCCGAGATCACCGTGCGCATCGTCGATGAGGACGAAGGCCGCCAGCTCAACCGCGACTACCGCCACAAGGACTACGCCACCAACGTGCTCACCTTCGACTACGCACAGGAACCCATGGTGCTGGCCGACCTGGTGCTGTGCGCCCCCGTGGTGGAACGTGAGGCGCGCGAACAGAACAAAAGCCTGGAAGAACACTACGCCCACCTGCTGGTGCACGGCGCGCTGCACGCCCAAGGCTGGGACCACGAAACCAGCGAACAGGATGCGCAGGAGATGGAAACCTATGAGACCGCCATCTTGCAGGGACTGGGGTTTGCCGACCCCTACGCCACCTGACGCAGCGCGTTAATGGCTCCATCCACCGCACAGCAATAGAACCTTATTTACGACCAATGGGCTGAAATATCGGGCTGTTTTGCACCTAATATGCACTCAAAAGGCCCCAAGACGGCTCCTTCGCCGCAACCCCCATGTATGACACAGCCCTACTCCTCACCGCCGCCTTCGTCGCCGGTGCCCTCAACGCCGTCGCCGGAGGCGGCAGCTTTCTGACCCTGCCCGCGCTGGTATTCACCGGCGTGCCGCCCGTGATGGCCAACGCCACCGGCACCGTGGCGCTGCTGCCGGGCTACGCGGCGGGTGCCTGGGGGTTTCGTGAAGACACCCAACCGCCGCCGGGGCTCTCCATGGTTCGGCTGGTAGTGCTCTCACTCATTGGCGGCGCAGCGGGCGCGGGCCTGTTGCTGGTCACGTCCAACGACATGTTCTCGATCATCGTGCCCTGGCTGCTGCTGGCCGCCACGCTGCTGTTTGCCCTGGGCCCCAAGCTGCGTGAATGGACAGCGGGCGGCAAGCCCTCCACCGCCAAAGCCACGGCGGGCGTGCTGATCGTTGCGGCCTATGGCGGCTATTTCAACGGCGGGCTGGGCATCTTGCTGCTGGCACTGTTCGGGCTGCTGGGGCAAACCAATCTCAACGCGATGAACGGGCTGAAGAACTGGGTCTCGGCCCTGCTCACCGCCATTGCGGTGGCCATCTACGCTGCGGGGGGTGTGGTGCTTTGGCCCCAGGCGCTGATGATGATGGTGGCCGCCACCCTGGGCGGCTACGGCGGCGCCCGCGTGGCCCGGCGCATTCCCGCGCCCTGGCTGCGCGGGGGGATTGTGCTGACCGGGCTGGTGATGACGGCGATCTTTTTTTGGCGGCAGTTCGCCGGGGCTTGAAAATACCAGTCAAATCGGCCTCTAACGCTTATGCAGAAAGCGCTAGCAGCTATTTTTTTGGGAGTGGCGCCCCATGCTCGGCGCTGGTCCCCAGAACGGATGCATCCTCCGGGTCGCCATGCACCTTGGCGAAAGTCAGGATGACCTCACGGATCAGCTTGCGCTGGGGCGCCGGCAGTTGCAGGAAGGCGTCGAAAGTCTCGCGCTCCAGGTAACCCACGCCCTCATCCCAGCGCTGGCGGTGCGCCTGCACCGACTTGCGCACCGCTTCGCCAAAGCGCAGCACCTCGGGCTCGATTTTAAGAACCTGCGCCAGAGTGATGAGTTTGTCCTGACCAGGAATTGCCTCACCACGCAACCAGCGTGATACAGCCTGAAACGTCACCGAGCGCCCCCAATAGTGGGCATTGAAAAGGCTAAGCAGCACCGCTGGGCGCGGCTCCAGCCCAGCGGTGCGCATCGCTGCCTGCAAACGTTCGGCAAATTCCAGCTTCTGATCCATGCTGGAACGTTAAATTTTGATTGAATTTGTATTGAACTGTTTGTTGTAATATTCGTTCAATCGTTTGTTGCCTAAACGATTGAACAAAAAAGTAACTGCGCTTTGCATGCCAAGGCGGCCACCTGTTTTTTCGGAAGCTTCACATGATTCGCTACAGCAGATCCATCGCCATTCTGGTCACCAGCGGCATCCTTACCGCCTGCGCAACGGCCGGCAAAGATATTTCATCAACCTATGTATCGCCCATGCAGTACGCCAACTACGACTGCGAACAACTACGCTCCGAATCCATGCGCATCAGCGGCCGCGTGAACCAGCTCACGGGCCGGTTGGATGAAGCCGCCAGCAACGATAAGGCGATTGCTGGCGTTGGTCTTATCCTTTTTTGGCCTGCGCTCTTCGCACTGGGCGGTACCAAGCAACAAGAAGCGGAACTGTCGCGCCTGAAGGGTGAATACGACGCGATCGAGGCAGCGACCGTCTCCAAGAAGTGTGCAGCATGATGACCCGATTCCCTCACCTGATCGCCAGCACAATGTTGTTGGCCTTGCTGGCAGGCTGCGCAACACCCGCAGCCGTCAGCAACATGAGCGTTTACACCAGCCAACGTACAGCACCCACCTCTTTAAAAAACGCCATTGCCGTCGCAGACGTGACGGGCGGCCGGGAAACGAATCCGCTGTGGGTTTCGCAGGTATCCAGCGAAGCCTTCCGCAGCGCGCTAGAGGATTCCCTGGCAAACGCGGGCGTTTTTGAACGCGTTTTGTCCGCTAGCAAATACCGGCTGGTTGCCAACCTAAACCAACTGGAACAACCCGCTTTCGGCATAGACATGACCGTAACGTCAACCATCAAGTACACCGTCGTCGATACCAAGACCGGCAAAGATGTGTATTCACGGCTGATCCGCACACCGTTTACTGCTAGTTTTTCCGACTCGCCCTTGGGAGCTACTCGGGTGCGCATTGCAACAGAGGGTTCGATCAAAAAGAACATCGAGATGCTCATCACTGATCTGCTCATGATGAAGACCGATTGATGTATGTCGTATCGGTGTGCTGACTGACACAGGTCTGCGGACCCGGATTACGACGGCAAGGTGTTTCGCTCGGTCTGGCAGGACTACCGGGGCAACACCGCCAACTACGCCGACCCGCTGCGCATGGTGACACAGGCGGTGTTGACGTAGCCCCAAAACCTGGCCCGCGCACGGTGTGCGTGCAGGTGGTGGATTTGTTTGGGGTGGAGGCGGCGGCGGTGCAAGCAGTGCATGCCGTGTCGTAACGCGCAGCTACCGCTTCAACTCCCGGTAGAAATTCTCATGCGGCCCCAAGGCTTCCAGATACACCAGGCGCACGGTGTCTTCACGGCTGTAGCCCAGCAGGTACAGCTGGCCATTGCTGCGAAATTTGTACACCCACAGCTGCGCCAGGTCGCCTTTTTTTCGTTCGCCCGCGTCGGGGTCATCGGCAATGGCGCCGACGGCGGCGTCGGTGTCGGCGATCAACTGAGCGTTGGTCAGCTTCTTGTAGGTGCGGGCAAAACGCCGGGTCTGGCGCACCTCCCATGTCATGCGGGCAGCCCGGTGCTGGCGGCACTGCGCGGCACAAAGGGCGTGGCGTCCTCGGGCGGCTCGGCCAGGCCCATCAGGCTCTCGGCAATGAAGGAGGCGGGCAGGTCGGGGTTGTCCAGTGCGGCCCGGCCCACCTTCGCCCAGAACTCCACCTGCGCTTGCACCGTGCGCATTTCCGCCTTGGCTGCAGAGCGGGCTTCGTTGACCAACGTTTCGTCGATGCGCATGGAGATGGTGGCCATGGAGCGTCCTTTTTTGAACAGATTTACCACAATTGTAGTCAACCTCTAGTTGTAGAGAAAGACGAACGCAAAGCCGCCGTGGCCTGGTGCGAGCGCATCAACCAGCTTCCGCCAGAACACCGGCAGGGCCTGCCCTGGCATTACGTGCTGCTGGCCGAGGACGTGGTGCACGAATGGCAGGGCAAGGGCGCGCACCTGGCGCAACTGCTGGACTTTGCGCGGCTGCGGCCGCTGGCGAGCGCGTCGCTACAGGCCAGCCTGCTCTAAAAATAGATAGAAATCGGGCTCTAGCGCTTATGCAGCAAGCGCTAGCAGCTATTATTTTTGAATCACAGGGGCGATGCGCAGCGGAATTGTTACCGGGCCGTCATTGACCAAATACACCTGCATCTCGGTAGCAAAGCGCCCGGTCTGCACCACGGGGTGGGCGGCGCGGGCCTGGGCGACGAAGTAGTCGAACAACCTGCGCCCGTCTTCGGGTGCGGCGGCCTGCGAGAAGCCTGGGCGGTTGCCGGTGGTGGTGTCCGCTGCCAGGGTGAACTGGCTGACCAACAGCAGGCCACCGCCGATGTCCTGCACGCTGCGGTTCATTTTTCCGGCCTCGTCGCTGAAGATGCGCAGTTTGAGCAGCTTGGCCAGCAGCCGGTCGGCCTCGGCTTCGGTGTCACCACGCTCGGCGCACACCAGCGCCAGCAATCCCGGCCCGATCTGGCCCACCACCTCGCCCGCGACCTCCACGCGCGCCTCGCGCACCCTTTGCAGAATCGTGATCATTTCAGTGCTCCAAGGCGTATGCAACCGGCGCTGCCCAAGCCAGCAGCCACCGCGCAAGGGCCGCCCCGCCGCGCTGGTGGCGTCCCCCTGCCCGCAACGCGCAGCGGTGCGAGAGTGGGGGGAAGGAGCGCAGCGACACAAGGGGGGTGTTCCATCACACATCCTTGGGATCGTCGAAATGCGCTTCCACGTCGGTGGGCAGCAGCTCGATGGTGGCGCGCAGGCCGGGCACGGCTTCCATCAGGGCGCGCTCGACCTGGCCACGCAGTTCGGCAGCGTGGCGCAGCGTCCAGTGGGCGGGCATGTGCAGGTGCATGTCGACATATTGGCGCTGCCCGGCGCGGCGGGTAGAGACATGGTCAAAGCGCACGGTACCCTCCGCCTCGCCCTGCACGAAACGCTGGAGCGTGGCGTCAATGGTGGCCTGCACCTCCGGTTCCACGGCTTCGTCCATCAGGCCCTGCGAAGAGCGCCAGACCAGTTCCACCCCTTCCTTGAGGATGTTCAGCGCTACCATGATGGCGGCCACGGCATCGAGCCAGAGCCAGCCCGTCAGGGTGGCTCCCACCAGGCCCACCAGCACCCCGGCCGAGGTCCACACATCGGTGACGAGGTGGCGCGCGTCGGCCTCCAGCGCAATCGAGCGGTGCTCGCGAGCCGAGCGGAACATCACCCAGGCCAACAGACCGTTGAGGGCCGAGCTGACCACTGACAGTCCCAGGCCCCAACCCACCTGTTCCAGCGGCAGAGGGTCGAACAGGCGGTGCGCAGCCGCCCACAGGATGCCGAAAGACACCCCGACGATGAGCAGCCCCTCGAAGCCCGAGGAAAAATATTCGGCCTTGTGGTGGCCGTAGGGATGATTGTCGTCGGCGGGCAATTGCGCCACCGTCACCATGGCCAGGGCAAACACTGCGCTGGCCAGGTTGACGAAGGACTCCATGGCGTCCGACAACAGGCCCACCGAGCCGGTCACGTACCAGGCCAGCGTTTTGAGCGCGATGGTGACCACGGCCACGCAGACCGACGTCCAGAGCAGGTTGCGGGGCGTCAGCCAGCGGTGCGTCGCGGCGGGAGGGGCACTGGAGGGGGCCATGGATCAGTCCGTCACCAACCGCGCCTTGACGCTTTTGCCCTTCACGCGGCCGCTGTTGAGCCGCTGGGTGGCCTGGGCCGCAATGGCACGGTCCACGGCGACGTAGGTGGAAAAGTCGTTCACGTTGATCTTGCCAATTTGTGTGCGCGCATAGCCCATATCGCCCGTCAGCGCGCCCAAGACGTCACCGGCCCGGATCTTTTCCTTACGACCGCCAATGATCTGGATGGTGGCCATGGGCGGCACCAAAGGCCCACCGCCTGTGGGCGTGAGTTCGCTCAAAGGGCTCCACTGCGAGGCGCGACCCTGCAGTTGCTCGATTTTGCCCACGCTGCCCATCTCGTCCATGCTGACGAGGTTGAGCGCCAGGCCCTCCGCATCGCCCCGGCCTGTGCGGCCGATGCGGTGGATATGGATCTCCGAGTCGGGGGTCACGTCCACGTTGATGACGGCCGAGAGGTCGGCGATATCGAGCCCACGCGCCGCCACGTCGGTGGCGACCAGGACCGAGATGCTCCGGTTGGCAAACTGCACCAGCACCTGGTCACGCTCACGCTGCTCCAACTCGCCATACAGCGCCAGCGCACTGTAGCCCTGGGCCTGCAGCACGCCAACGAGGTCGCGGCATTGCTGTTTGGTGTTGCAAAAGGCAATCGACGACTCGGGTCGGAAGTGGCCCAGCAGCTGCGACACCGTGTGCAGGCGCTCGCTGTTCTTCACCTCGTACCAGCGCTGCGCGATCTTGCCTTCGGCGTGCTGGGCCTGCACCGTGATCTGCACGGGCGTCTTCATGAACTGCGCGCTGAGCTTGGCGATACCCTCCGGATACGTGGCCGAGAACAGCAGGGTCTGGCGCTCTTTGGGGCACTGGCGTGCCACGGTGGCGATGTCGTCGAAGAAGCCCATGTCGAGCATGCGGTCGGCCTCGTCGAGCACCAGGGTGTTGAGGGCTTCGAGCGTCAGGTGGCCGCGCTCCAGGTGGTCCATCACGCGGCCGGGCGTACCCACCACAATGTGCGCGCCGTGCTCCAGGCTCAACATCTGGCCGCGCAGCGGCACGCCACCGCACAGGGTGACCACCTTGATGTTTTCCTCGGCGCGCGCAAGGCGCCGGATTTCGGTGGCCACCTGGTCGGCCAGCTCGCGCGTGGGGCACAGCACCAGCGCCTGCACGGCAAAGCGGCGCGGGTTCAGGTTGGCCAGCAGCGCCAGGCCGAAGGCGGCGGTCTTGCCGCTGCCGGTGCTGGCCTGGGCAATCAGGTCTTTGCCCAGCAGCGCAGGCGGCAGGCTGGCCGCCTGAATGGGCGTCATCCGGGTGTAGCCCAGTTGCTGCAAGTTTTCGAGGGTGGCGGGGTTCAGGGCCAGTGTGCTGAACGCGGTACTGGCTTGGGGGGAGGGGGACGTCATGCCCCGATTATCCGGTGCGGCCCCTGCATGGGCCCGCAACAGGGGGTCAGACCAGCGCCAGCACGCCCACAAACGCCAGGGTATGGGCGACGACGCCCGGGGCCACGGCCAGGGCATAGCGCCCGCCCCCGCTGACCAGCGCCACCAGGCATTTGCTGCCCGCATGCAGCGAAAGCGCCGCCATCAAGGCCATCTGGATCACCGGACCGTCCGCGCTGTCCGGCCCGCCGCGTAGCAGCACGGCAGCGGTGGCCGCATGCACGTCGGCCAAGGCGGCCAGCAGCGCGCCCACCAGCATGCCGGTATCGCCCAGCCACTGCGTCAGCCCCTGCACCGCCACCTGGATGGTGGTGAGCAGCACCACGATCATGGCCGCATCGCGCAGCTTGAACATGGCCGTGTCGGGGGGCAGCTGAGAGTGCCCTGACGCGCCCTCCTTCGCCTCCTGGCGCCCCACGCCGCGCACCTGCCACCAGCCCCAGGCGGCGGCCACGGCCCCTCCAGCCAGCGCGGGCAACCACAAGCGCGCCAGCCAGCCGGGCTGCACTGTCGCGGCCACCACCAGGATCTGGGCCATGGTCGCCACGCACGACAGCACGGCCGCACCGGCCTGGTCGCGCGCCCGGCCCCGCCCCTCGCGCACCTCCATCCCCAGGCTGGCGATGGTTGCCGTGCTGGACACGAAACCCGACGCCAGCGCCGACAAGGCCATGGCCTGGCGCGCCTGCAGCAAGCGCCGCCCCACATGCGCCAGCGACTGGATCACCAGCAGCACCAGCAGCAAGCGCACCACCGCTTGCGGATGGAGCAAGCCCTGCCACAGCGGCCGGTCGGGCACCAACGGCGCCACCAGCAGTACCAAGGCCGCCAGCACCAGGCCGCTGCGCACCTCGCCCGGCTGCAGCCAGTCGCGGGCAAACCGGTGCAAGCCGTCGCGCGCCGCCAGCAAGCCCGTCACCACCACGGCCAATGCCGCAGCCAGCACCTGGTTGTGCACGCACAGCACGCCAATCAGGTAGGCCAGAAACAGCGCAATCTCGGTGGTCACCCCGGGGTCATCCGAACGATCACGGACGTACGCCGTCAAGCCCAGGGCAGCAACGTAGACGGCCCCCACAGCCACCAGCGGCATGGAGCCCAGGAGCGCTGCGGCCGCCCCGGCCAACGTCGCCACGGCAAAAGAACGCACCCCTGCAAAAGCACGGAACGGCCCATCTCCCTTGCGCCGCTCACGCTCGACCCCCATCAGCAAGCCGCAGCCCAGCGCACTGGCCAATGCGGCCATGGCGGCAAAAAAATCCTCGGCTCCCTGCATGCGCGCACTCCCCCACTTGTATGTTCACCTCCATGCTGCCAGAAACCCACACCCTCCACGGAAAACGCGCCCCCTGATTTGTCCCTACACCGTCTTTCTGGCAATCGGCTATAAATCCATGTAACCAGCGCAGTGTTCCATGTCCGCCCTCACCACCGAAGACCCCATTGCCTCCCAGGCGGGCCCCAGCGACTCGCTGTTGCGGCTGATCGCGGATTCCGTGCCGGCCCTGATGGCGTATTTCGAGTTGCCCAGCATGCTCTGCCGGTTCGCCAACCAGGGCTATGCCGCCTACCACGGCCATACACCGGAGTCACTGCTGAACCGGACTGTGGAAGAAGCTATCGGCCTACGGGCCTGGCAGGCCATCGCGCCCTATATAGAGCGCTGCAAGCGTGGCGAGCGCGTCAAATACACCCGAGAACAAATCCTGCCCAACGGCGAAACCCGCATGATCGAGGTGCAGCTGATCCCGCACATGGGCAGCGCACCCGAGCCGCTGGGAGCTTTCGCGCTGATGATCGACATCACCGAGCGTTGGCGCGCCGATCAGTTGATGCATCAAACCGAAGAGCGCATGCGCAAGTTTTCCGATGCCACGCATGAAGCCATCGTCTTTCACCGTGATGGACTCATCTCTGACGGCAACGAGGCCCTGTGCCGACTGACGGGCTATGCACTGCATGAAATTTTGGGCCTGTCGATCTTCCATTTCATCAGCCCCGAGTGGCGGCCCGTAGCGCTGGAGTACACCCGCCGGGGGCGCGAAGACCCGTATGAAGTGACCTTCCGCCACAAAGACGGACGCACCATTCCGATCGAGGCCGTGGGCAAGACCATGCCAGAGCTGCACGGCGACTACCGCGTTGTCATCCTGCGCGACATCACAGCACGCAAGCAGGCGCAGGAGCGCGAAGCCTTCCTGGCACTGCACGACAAACTCACCGAGCTGCCCAAACGTCACCACCTCATGGACAAGCTCGACACCCACAATGCCCGCGCCCGCCAGCGCCAGGGCCAGGCCGCCGTGCTGTTTGTTGACCTGGACCATTTCAAGACGGTCAACGACTCCCTGGGCCACCACGCAGGTGACCAGTTGCTGCGCGAGGTGGCCCAGCGCCTGAGCCAATGCGTGGGCGATGCCGGTATGGTGGCACGGCTCAGCGGCGACGAATTCGTGGTGGTGCTGTCCGATGTGGCCAATGCTGCCGGCGCTTTGCGCTCGGCCGACCGGCTGCTCGAAAGCATGCACGGCGCGTTCACGTTGAACCAGCAGCTCGTCACCATGTCGCCGTCCATCGGCATCAGCCTGTACCCGGACGATGGCGACACGGGCGACGCCCTGTTGCGCAACGCCGACGCCGCCATGTACCACGCCAAGGAAAGCGGGCGCGGCAATTACCAACGCTACCAGCTTGGCATGGAAAACCGGGCCATGGAGGTACTGCAGCAAGAGCGCTTGCTGCGCGAAGCCATCGCCAGCAACGCCTTTGTGCTGCATTACCAGCCCCAGGTGGGCCTGGCGGACGGCAGCCTGCAGGGCATCGAGGCGCTGGTACGCTGGCAGCACCCGACACGCGGCCTGGTCAGCCCGGTTGAGTTCATTGCCTTCGCTGAATCGCGCGGGCTCATCGCCCCGATTGGCCGCTGGGTCATGCACGAGGCCTGCCGCCAGCTCAAGGCCTGGCAGGACGAAGGGCTGGCACTGGTACCCATGGCGGTGAACCTGTCAGCGCTCGAATTTCGCCAGAGCGACATGGCGGCCGACATCGCCGCCCTGCTGCAGACCACCGGCCTGCCGCCCCGCTTCCTGGAAATCGAACTGACCGAATCGGTGCTGATGCACCAGGCCGCGCAAGTGCTGGACACCCTCAACGCCATCAAGGCCCTGGGCGTGGGGATTTCCATCGACGACTTTGGCACCGGCTATTCGTCGCTGGCCTACCTCAAGCGCTACCCCATCGACAAGCTCAAGATCGACCGCTCGTTTGTCGTTGAAACACCCGGCAATACCGACGACGAAGCCATCATTACCGCCATCATCCAAATGGGCCGCAGCCTGCAACTCAAGACCGTGGCCGAGGGCGTGGAAACGGCCGCGCAACGGGACATGCTGCGCCACCTGGGCTGCGACATGATCCAGGGCTACGTGGTGTCGCCCGCTCTGGATGCCGCAGCCGCGCACGCCTGGCTGCAACAAAACAATCACGCGGTGCATGGACAATAGGCGCATGCCCCAATCCCCCGATTTCATTGCCCCCACCCGCCACACCGACCCTGCCAGCGCCCTGCACCAGGTGCAGCGTATCTACCAGCAGCAAATAGACCACCTGCGCCACGCCATGCACGACTTTGTGGCCGGGCAGACACCGACAAGCCCGGTGCGGGCTTTTTATCCCTTTGTGCGCGTGCACACCACCACCGTGGCACGATCAGCCAGCAAACTGGCCTATGGTTTCGTTGAAGGGCCGGGGCATTTCGAAACCACGCTCACGCGCCCTGACCTATTTGGCGACTATTACCTCGAACAATTCCGCCTGCTGCGCCAGAGCCATGGCGTCGAGCTGGAAGTGGGTACCAGCCCCCACCCGATCCCCATCCACTTTTCGTTTGCCGAACACGACCATGTGGAAGGCCAACTCACTCCTGAGCGGCGCATGCTGATGCGCGACCTGTTCGATCTGCCCGACCTGGCCGCCATGGACGACGGCATCGCCAATGGCACCTACCAGCACCGCCCCGGCGAAGCGCAGCCCCTGGCGCTGTTCACCGCGCCGCGCGTGGACTATTCGCTGCACCGCCTGCGCCACTACACGGGCACGGCGCCCGAGTGGTTCCAGAACTTTGTGCTGTTCACCAACTACCAGTTCTACATTGACGAATTCGTACGCCTGGGCCACGCCGAGATGGCGCGCCCCGACAGC
>JAUYGP010000042.1 GCA_030690515.1 Giesbergeria sp. | reverse complement strand
GCTGTCGTCAGTCTCCCGCCAACTTCTGCAACAGGCAAATCCAAGCATTGAACAACTGCTGCGCTCCGACATGGTGAACGTCGTCGGCCTTGCTGTGGATCGCGCCATGTTGCACGGTGCATCGGCCAATGATGAACCGGTGGGCATCTTGAACACCGTAGGCATTCAGAGCGGCACGCTGTCCACCCTGACCTGGGCGGCACTGGTGGCGATGATGGAAAAGTTCTCCCTCGAAAACATCACCCCGAACGCCATCATCACGCACGGCAAGGCCGCGACGAAACTGCAAACCACATTGAAGGACGCCACTGTCGGCAGTGAGTACCTGATGCAAAACGGACGGATGGCAGACCTGCCCGTGACCGTCACCAACCAACTCGACAAGAAAACCGGCACCCCGGATAAGTACCGCGTGTTGGCTGGCGACTTCAGCCAACTGGTGATTGGTGAGTGGGGCAGCTCCGAGATCGTCGCAAATCCATGGGCCGCTGGCTACTTCGAGAAGGGCGCGATTCAGCTCCGAATCATGGCGACCATGGACATGATCGTGCGCCACCCGAAAGCGTTCGTTCTGGCCGAAGACATGGCCGTCTAAGGAGGGTTGCGATATGTTGGAACTACGCGGACACGGCACGCTACGCGCTACCGGAAACAAAACGCTGACCGGCTACGCCGCCGTGTTCAATTCCGAAGCCAACCTGGGCAGCTTCTCCGAAGTGATCCGCCCTGGTGCTTTCGCAAAATCGCTTGCGACGGGTTCCAACATTCGCGCCCTGTACCACCACGACGCCCATGCACTTTTGGGCACCACCCGAGGCGGCACGCTGCAACTGCGAGAGGACGCGCAGGGGCTGGCTTTCGAGCTGCAACTACCTGACACCAGCCATGGCCGTGACCTTGCCATCCTGGTGCAGCGTGGCGATGTTTCCGGCGCATCGTTTGGGTTTCGTGTGCCAGAAGGCGGCGACCGCTGGGAGCAGCGCGGTGCGCAGTCTGTGCGTGAGTTGCTGGAAGTGCAATTGCACGAAATCACCCTGACGTCAGACCCGGCCTATGCAGATACATCGGTGGCGCTGCGCGGCAAGCCCGCAGGCCGCTCGTTTTGGGACTTGAACGAAGCTTGGATGCAAACCGTATGAGCATTACCACCCGCATCCTGTCTGCCATCGGCCTGGAAAAGCGCAGCACCATCGGCGTGAACGGCTGGCCTATGCCACTGTCTGCCAGTGCAGTGACGCCTGACAGCGCCCAATCTGTAGCCGCCTGCTATGCCGCCGTGGCCTTGATTGCCGAGGCCATCGGTTCTTTGCCGTTGAAGCTGTATCGGCAGGACGGCGACGACCGCAAAGCCGCCACCGACCACCCTTTGCACACGGTATTGCACCGCGCCCCGAACGCCAGCCAATCGGCCACCGAGTTCTGGGAATGGGCAGTTTCATCCATGCTGCTGACCGGCAACAGTTACAGCCGAATCACACGCGGCTGGGATGGCCAGGTGCGCAGCCTCGACGCCATGGTGACAAGCAACGTCACGATCATGCGCAAGGGCGAAACCATCGGCGGCTATGAGTACACCGACCGCGACGGAAAGCGGGAGCGCCTGCTGCCGTCTGAGGTGTTCCATCTTCGCCACCGTGCTGGATCTGATCCACTGGTGGGCGTGAGTCCTATCACCGCTGCCCGCGCCGTGATCCAGCTTGCGCAAGCCGAAGCCTTGCACGGCCAAAGTACCTTCGACAACGGCACCCGAGCAAGCGGCATCATTACCATGCCCGGAAAGCTCAAGCCCGAGCAGCGCACCAATATCCGCGAGAGCTGGGCCACCCAGTACGCAGGCGGTGCCAATGCAGGCAAGGTGCCGGTGATGGAGGAAGGTTCGACCTTTACCCCTATCAGCCTCTCATTGGCAGATAGCGAATGGGTTGCATCGCGCCGGTTCAGCGTGGAGGAAGTGGCCCGCATCTTTAAGGTGCCGCCCGTCCTGATTGGCGATCTGTCTCACAGCACCTACTCCAACAGCGTGGCCATGGACATGTTCTTTGCCAAGCACACGTTGGGTCGTCACCTGAGTGCGATTGAAGGCGCTATCAACCGCCAACTGCTGACACCCACCGCCGCCCGCACCATGTACGCTGAATTTAGCCTGGAAGGGTTGCTGCGCGGATCAAGCCAAGAACGATCCGCCTTCTACTCCAGCGGCATCAGCGACGGATGGCTGCTCAAGAGCGAAGCCCGCAAGCTGGAGAACCTGCCCGCCATCAAGGGTTTGGACGACGAGCCCACTTCCGCACCTGACGTGCCGAAGGGTGCAACCTCAAATTGCACCCCTGCGCCGCTGCCATACCCGAGCAAGCAACAGGAGGCCGCAGCGTGAAGATGCTGGACCCCTGGAAGGCACGCGGTTTGAAGATGGCCGACGACCTGCCGCGCAAGCCTTTGCAGATGGCGGACATTCGCACCAAGCGCTACACCACCGCAAAGAATGGCCGACTGCTGCCGCTCAACTCCGAAGCCTGGTATCGGCTGCGCCGCATGGTGCTGGCAGAGCAGCCGCTGTGCCCCGAGTGTGAAGCGCGTGGAGTGATCGAGCCGGCGACACAAGTGCATCACATCAACGACAACGCCATGGACAACAGCCGCTCCAACTTGGTCGGCTTGTGTGCCTCATGCCACTCACGGCACACCGCCCACGACATGGGCAAGCGCGTGAACCATGGATGCGATCTGAGCGGCTGGCCTGCCAACCCATCAAGCCATTGGAACGAGGCCGCTGTGGGGCCGTCTGGTGGCCTTGCCGGTGCCTTGCCAAACCAGAAATCACCAGCGGCTGACGGCCCAGAACCGACCTGTACCCCTCACGTTAATGCTGACTGCCTAAAAAAGAGGCAACCATGAAGCTGACCCCCAAGCGCAAGCGCTCCGACTCTGCCACCGCAGCCATCGCCGCCGCCCAAGCCGCAGCGCTGCCGCCCCTGGAACCGCCCGCCCATGTGCTGGTGCCTGCTGCTGCCCGCCCGTTCTGGGATGCCATCGTGCTGGCCAGGCCCCGCGATACATGGAACCCGGTTGATCTGGCATCGGCGGCGAACCTTGCCCGCTGCCAGGCCGATATTGAGGTGCTGCAACAGCAAGTTGATGCGGCTGGTTTCATCGTGGACGGCAAGATCAACCCGGCGTGCGAGCTGCTGGAGAAAATGAGCCGCCGCGCCCTTGCCCTCACTCGTGCAATCGCCGTCAACACGGTGGCCACGGTCGGACGGTCGGCAGACATTGCCAAGGGTGCCGAGCTGGAACGCCAGGCACGCCAGGACGATGGCGACGACCTGATCCCGAGGCTGCGCGTGGTATGAGCTGCCACGTACGCGCCCGCGAGGGAGACCCATCTCATTCGTTTGAATGCGATCTCCCCGACGATCGCGTACGCGCCCGCGAGGGCAGACCGCCAGAGCGATTTCCCGCACACGGTCAACCACCCCAAAAGTGGGGCCGTTGAATGACCCGAGCCGCCCGCGTGATCGAGTTTATCGAGCGCTACTGTGTGACGCCCGAAGGCGCGAGCGTGGGCAAGCCCCTGGTGCTGGCAGAGTTTCAAAAGCAGTTCATCCGGGATGTGTACGACAACCCCGCAGGCACCCGCCGCGCCATCCTGAGCATTGCCAGAAAGAACGGCAAGAGCGGTTTGATTGCTGGCCTGCTACTGGCGCACCTGGTGGGGCCTGAGGCGAAGCAAAACACGCAAATCGCATCAGGCGCACTCAGCAAGGAACAGGCGTCACTAATTTTTTCACTGGCCTGCAAGATGGTGCAACTTTCGCCCAAGCTGTCTAGCATCGTGCGGATCGTGCCGTCTGGAAAGCGCCTGATCGGCCTGCCGCTCAACACTGAGTACAAGGCACTGGCAGCGGACGGCAAGACCGCCCACGGCCTTTCGTTATCGCTGGCCATCTTGGACGAAATCGGCCAGGTGCGTGGCCCGCAGTCCGACTTTATCGACGCCATCACCACCAGCCAGGGCGCACACGAAGCGCCGCTGCTGATCGCCATCAGCACCCAAGCTGCCAACGATGCCGACCTTCTGAGCCAATGGATTGACGATGCCGAGCGCAGCCAAGACCCGCGCATTGTGTGCAAGGTTTACGCCGCTCCCGCTGGCTGCGACTTGATGGACGAAAGCGCGTGGAAAGCCGCCAATCCGGCGCTTGGCACTTTCCGAAGCCTGGACGACCTGCGCGAGCAACTGGTGCAAGCCAAGCGCATGCCATCCATGGAGAACAGCGCCCGCAATCTACTGCTGAATCAGCGGGTTTCGACCGTCTCCCCGTTCATCAGCCCGGACGTGTGGAAGGCTTGCGCCGCCCGGGTGCTGCCGTTCGATGGCCCGGTGTTCGCTGGTCTTGACCTGAGCGCCCGCCTAGACCTTACGGCCCTGGTGATCGTCGGCCAGGTGGATAACGTCTGGCATGTGGTGCCGCACTTCTGGACACCCGAGCAAGGCATTGCAGACCGTGCCCGCCGTGACCGTTCGCCTTATGACGTGTGGGCGCGCCAGGGCCTGTTACGCACGACGCCAGGTGCCAGCGTGGACTATGAGCACGTCGCCGCAGACATTGCCGAGATTCTTTCTGATCTGGACGTGCAGGCCATCGCCTTCGACCGCTGGCGCATCGACCTTCTGAAAAAAGAGTTCGACCGCCTGGGTGTTGATCTTCCCCTGGTGGAACACGGCCAGGGGTTCCGCGATATGTCCGTGGCACTTGATGCCCTGGAAGCCGAGCTACTGAATGGCCGCATCGCCCACGGTGGCAACCCCGTATTGACCATGTGCGCCGCCAATGCCGTGGTGACAAAAGACCCAGCCGGGGGCCGCAAGTTGGACAAGGCGAAGGCTACCGGACGGATTGACGGATTGCAGGCCCTTGCCATGGCCATGGGCGTGGCATGCAAGGCCACCGAGGCGCAGGGCGTGGGGTTCGATGCCTTCACTTTCGTTTGATATTTCCCCCAGCCTGGGGGGCCGCGAGAGCGGTAAGCCAGGACGCGGATTAGTCGTGAGTGCCGCGTTTCAGAAAAACCTCGACAGCCAGCGACAGGTTTTCACGGTGTGCGCACCCTGTCTTTCGCTTGGGCGCTGGCACCCCTACAACTGAGGAACCGACATGCTGACCCTTGCCGAAACAAAACTGCACCTTCGCGTTGACCACGACGACGAAGACGTGCTGATCGAAGCCTTGATGGCGACCGCGACCGCCGCGTGTGCGGATTACCTCAACATGCCCGCCGCCGATCTCGTGATTGCCGTGCCCGCACCGGTGAAGTCTGCCGCGCTGCTGCTGATCGGCACCCTGTACGAACAGCGCGAATCGGTGGGCGAGCGCCCCTACAACAGGAACCCGACTTTCGAGGCGCTGCTCAACCCCTACCGGGTGCACGCATGAAAGCGGGCCAGCTTGACCAGCGCGTGACGCTAGAGCGGCTTTCCGGTGGCGTCGACGAGCTGGGCCAGCCCATCGAGTCCTGGGCGCCCCTGTTCACCTGCTGGGCCGCTGTGGAGCCGCTGACCGGCCGGGAGTTCCTGGCAGCGCAAGCCGCCGTGTCTGAGGTGACGGCACGAATCAGGATGCGCTATCGACCCGGTGTGCTGGGCACCGACCGCGTGATCCATGGCAGCACCACCTACGGCATTGAAGCGGCGATTGATCTGCGCTCAGGCAATCGGGAGCTGGTGTTGATGTGCAAGGCGGTGGGGTAGTGTTGTTTTTCGTACAATTTTCGTACAAGCCACCAAACACCACCCGAACGCTATATTTTAAATAGCAAACAATCAATACTGGCTATTGTTTTTCCTGCTCCTGCAGCGCCCGCCACATCACCTTGCCGCTGCCGCTCTTGGGTAGTGCATCCACGATCTGCACCGTGCGCGGCGCCTTGTAGGCGGCCATGTTGGCACGGCACCAATCGATAATTTCCTGCTCCGCCGTGTCCTGGTGGGTGCTGCGCAACACTACTACAGCCTTCACGCTTTCGCCACGGTAAGCATCCCGCGTTCCGATCACGCAAGCCTCTTGAATGGCGGGATGACGGAACATCAAAGCCTCGACTTCTGCAGGCCAGACCTTGAAACCCGACGCATTGATCATGCGCTTGAGTCGGTCCGTCAAAAAGAAGTAGCCATCGGCATCGACATACCCTAAATCCCCCGTGCGAAAGAAACGCTTACCGTCTTTCTCAAAGAACACGGCCCGGGTTGCATCGGGCTTATTCCAGTAGCCTTCAAAAACTTCAGGCCCATGCACAATGATTTCTCCCTGCTCGCCCACGGGCAGTTCAACCAGGGTGTCAGGGTCCACCACGCGTGCGTCGGTGCTCATGAAGGGGATCCCCAGACACTGCTGCTTGGGTGCATCAGGCGGGTTCGAATGCGAGGGGGCAGCAGTTTCCGTCAAACCGTAACCTTCGGCATAGCGCAAACCATACTGATCCAGCAAGCGCTGGGCCACAGCCTGAGGCATGGCAGCTCCCCCACCGCCGATGTAGACGAGGCTGGTGAGATCGTACTGCGCGAAATGCGGGCTTCCCAGCAGATCAATGATCATCGTGGGCACATTCGTCCAGTTGGTCACCTTATGACGGGAAATCATCCGCCCCGCAAGATCCCTGTCCCAGCGTGGCATCAGCACCAGCGTGCCGCCGCTATAGATGGTGGTGTGCATCACGCTCACCATGCCGGTGATATGAAAAACAGGCAGGACCGCCAGCGCAATATTCTCGGACGACCCCGAACCCCAAAGCGCACTGGCAATGGCGTTGTGCATGATGCTGCGGTGAAAGTGCATGCACCCCTTGGGAAGGCCGGTCGTACCGCTGGTGTAAGGCAGGATAGCCAGGTCGCAGGCACCCACCACATGCGCGGGGGCAGGTGACGTGCACGCCAGGGCGGCCTCCCAGCGCAGCACCTCGCCGCCATCCAGCGCGGGCAAGGCATGCGCTGCGGTCAGCCACCCCATCCACGCATCGGGCGGTGCATCCTCGCCCCCTACAGCAGGATCAAAAGCATCGGTATAGCTCGTGACGACCAGATGCGACAGGCCTTGCCCTGATGGCAAACCGTCGCTGGCCGCTGCAAGCTCCACAGCCAGATCGGCCGTGGTGATGGCGACGCGCGCCTGTGGGTCGGTGATGTAGTGCTTGAGTTCCTCGGCACGGTTCATGGGATTGACCGGCACTACCACAGCATTGGCACGCAGGATGGCAAAGTGGGCCATCACCAGCTGCGGGCAATTTTGCATGCACAAAACCACCCGATCCCCACGCTGCACACCCAGCGCATGCAGCTGTGCCGCCAGCCTCTCGGCGCCTTCGGCGAGCTGACGATAGCTGATGGCAGTACCAAAAAATACCAGCGCCTTCTTCTCCGGGTAGCGCCGAGCATTTACGGCCAAGTTATCCCACAGAGATGTCTCGGGAACAGTGACCTTTTCGGGAAGACGGGCGGGCCAGAAAGCATGGTGCGGGCGCATGAAAGACTCCTTTGCCCGGCAGTCTAGGGCGGCACTCTACGGGCCCTCTCCGGGTTTGCACCAGGGTGCTGTCGCCTGGGGGTCAGCCCGTATCAAA
>JAUYGP010000038.1 GCA_030690515.1 Giesbergeria sp. | reverse complement strand
AGAGGACGAGGGGAGGCGGGCGCGGCAGCCCCCACCATTTCAGGTCGGCGCATTTTCGTCACTCCAGGACGCAGCAGCCAAGCCCTGCAGATAGTGCGACACATCCACGGGCCAAGGCGCTACCAGCGCAACGAAGCGCTTGTGGTCGCCCGCAAACAGCGCGCGTGCGGCCTCCTCGAAACCTTCCAGTGATCCCGCCATAGCGGTCATGAAGCGGTAGGTCGCTTCACGTGATTCGCGTACCGTGTCGCGCCCCTGGTGAATGCGCCGTGCTTCTTCCACCAAGCGGCGCAAGGCGACCGACGCGCCGCCAGGCTGGCGACTGAGCCAATCCCAATGGCGCGGCAAGAGCGTGACCTCGCGCGCGACCACGCCCAGCTTGGGGCGGCCGACGCTGCGCGGCGCACTTTCTGGTGCAGGCTCTGCGCCTGCGCCTGCGCCTGCGCCCGGCGTCGGCTCACGCAGATCCAGATCGACCAACGCACCGCTGGTGTCGTCAAAAATCAAGATGGCTGCGCCGCCGGCGTGTTGCCGCATCTGCGCAAAGACGTCTTCTCGGCTGCCATGGGCGATGCGCTCAAAACCGCCAAACGCAGTAACGGTGCGTGCGCTCATGAACGTCCGCCGTTGTACCCGGTGTCGCCATGGCAAGGGATCTCCTCGCGCCATAGTTTCAGCATGCTGTCGAGTTCCCCAGCGTAATCAAAAAGGGGATCGTCCCGCTCCTTGAGGCGATCCAGTACAGCAAAGCTGAAAGCCTCTGCGCCATGCGCAATCCAGTCTTGCTGTAGCGGCTTGTTGCGGTGTGAGCGCATTTTCAACTCGAACCGCATACGGTTCATCGCGCCATC
The DNA here is from genome assembly GCA_030690515.1 of Giesbergeria sp. Classification (GTDB taxonomy): domain Bacteria; phylum Pseudomonadota; class Gammaproteobacteria; order Burkholderiales; family Burkholderiaceae_C; genus Simplicispira. Next base: position 2,423 of record JAUYGP010000038.1, on the reverse strand, counting down.
GAGGTTGAGGCTACCACCCACATACACCCGACCATTGGTCTGGTTTGTCAGGGTAAAAATACCTGCGGGCGGACGTGAGTCCTTGTATTGGCGCACCAACGCACGGCGCGCTGACAGGGCGATGGGAATAGGCGATGAGGAATTCATGCCTTTATTTTACCCGGACAATATTAACTTTCGCAATATACCCGGGTAAAAATAACACGCCCTTTAGAAGCGCTGCATCTGGCAGCTGTGCGGCTGCTGGGTCTGCGCTGCGGGGATATCCTTCACCACGCGGAACCCGTAACCCGAGCCTTCCACATCAAACGTGACACCCTGCGCGCCCTGCTTTTCCATCAAGCCCACGACCAGCGGCTGCTGAAACTGGTGGTCTGCAGCCCGCATACGGCCGCTGCGCCCGGCCAGTTGCACGTTGGCCTTTTCCATCTGGCGTGCAATGGCTGTGGCCTCCACGCTGCCCGCGGCTTCAATCGATTGGGCCAGCGCCTCGACCATGAGCTGCATGCGCATGTGGACATAGTCGTCCTGCGGCTTGGGAAAGCGCGCACGGAAGGACTGGTAGAACGCTTCGCTCTGGGCGCCCGGCACATTGGGCATCCACTCGGCCACAGCCACTACCTTGTCGATTCCGGCGTCGCCGATGGCCGCAGGGGCGCCCAGTGCATTGCCATAGAAGGTGTAGAAGCTGCCGGTATATCCCACCTCGCGCGCGGCCTTGATCAGCAGCGTCAGATCATTGCCCCAGTTGCCGGTGATGACCGCCTGCGCACCGCTGCTCTTGATCTTCACGGCATAGGGAGCGAAGTCCTTCACGCGGCCCACGGCATGCAGTTCGTCACCCACAATGGCCACGTCGGGCCGCTGGGTCGCCAGCTGCTTCTTGGCTTCGCGCAGCACGGCCTGGCCAAAACTGTAGTCCTGCCCAATCAGGTACACGCGCTTGAGGGCACTGTCGGTACGCAGCACGCTCATCAGTGCGGCCATGCGCATGTCGGCATGGGCATCAAAGCGGAAATGCCAGAAGCTGCACTTCTCGTTGGTCAGGATGGGGTCGACCGCCGAATAGTTGAGAAACAGCACGCGCTTGTCCGGATCGCGCTCGTTGTGCTTGTTGATGGCATCGATCAGCACCGCTGCCGTGGCCGACGAATTGCCCTGCATCACCACCCGCGCACCATCGTCGATGGCCGCGCGCAGGGCGGACAAGGCTTCCTCGTTCTGCCCCTTGCTGTCGTAGCGTGAAAGCGCCAGTGGGCGTGCGCCACCCGCCTCTGCCGGTAGCAGCACACCGCCGCGTGCATTCACCCGATCCACCGCCCAAAGGATGTTCCGAAACACCGCCTCACCCGTGTTGGCGAAAGCTCCGGACAGGCTCTCGATCATGGCCACCTTGACGGGCGGTACGGCGCTCGCTCGCGGCGGCGCCGTTTGCGCATGGCTGGCGGTCACGGTGCAAGCAGCGGCAAACGCCACACCCACGGCAAAACGCCATGGTGTCTGGACGGCAATTTTCAACGGGGCCAGGTGAAAATTCAGCATGTTTTGGGGTCCTTGAAATCAGCATGGGCACACCTCAAGTCATGGGCATGCGGTCAACACAACGGAAGCCGCGCAGTGTATAGGAGTAACCCTGATGCTTTTCTCGCCCATGATGACCCGCCGCGCAGCCTGCGCCCCCCGCTCTGCCGATATGGCATTGCAGCGTTTTCTGCTGGACGCCCTGCCTGCGGCCCCGGCAAGCCGTGCGCCCGACTACACCGTGGCGCAGACCGATCAGGCCACCACGCTGCAATTGGATGTGCCGGGCCTGGCCCGCGAGCAACTCCAGATCACCATCGAAGGTGCGCAAGTGCAGGTCAAAAACACCGAAGGTGCACCGCGCCTGGTGAACCGCGCCTGGGAACTACCCACAGCCATTGATGCCGCAGCCAGCACGGCGCGGCTGGAGAACGGTGTGCTGACGCTGGTGCTGGCCAAGCAGCCACCGGTATCCAAGGCGGTAGAGCTGACTGTGCATTGAATCTCGCTCACCACAAGCTATAAAATATGTAGCTTCTAACGCCCGCAGCATAAGCGCTGCGGGCGTTTTTATAGTTAAACCGATTTCAGATCATTCATGGCGCAAGGCGTCGATCGGGTCCATGCGCGCCGCGCGCCGCGCCGGAAAGTATCCAAACAGCACACCAATACCCGCCGAAAACACGAAGGACATCAGGTTCACCCCCGGATTGAACAGGTAGGGCACCCCCATGACCTTCGATAGAACGATCGAGGCCCCCGTTGCCAGGACAATGCCCAGCAGCCCGCCCAGCGCAGCCAGCACGACGGCTTCGATCAGGAACTGCAGCAACACCTCGCGTTCCAGCGCGCCAATGGCCAGGCGCAGCCCGATCTCGCGTGTGCGCTCGGTCACGCTCACC
>JAUYGP010000036.1 GCA_030690515.1 Giesbergeria sp. | reverse complement strand
GACGCTCAAATGACACTGCTGTAGTGGCAATTTAAGGTGGCCACTTCAAGCAAATCAACAACTTGCAGCGGCTGGTGTCGAACTCGGGCGTCCTCAACGCCATTGACCGCAAGTCACGCACAAACAAAAAGGCGGTGGCGGCCTGTGAGGACCTGCCACCGCGAATACGAAGGGACTTCCCACCTTCCAGCAACGGTGTTGACGCACGCATGATTGCGTCGCGACTCTCAAACTGAAACCGTAAAAGGGGAACCCCATGAACGAGATCACAGGAGTACGGATTGCGCGGGTCGGTGTTGACCTTGCCAAGCAAGTGATTCAAGTCCACGCGGTGGATGCATCGGGCCAGCGCGAGGCAGCGCGGGCGATCAAGCGCGAGCAGTTCTTCGCCTGGTGCACGCAATTGCCCACCGGTTGCGTCGTGGCGATGGAGGCCTGCTCCAGCGCGCACCACTGGGCACGCAAGCTGCGCGCGCAGGGGTTGGAGCCCGGTTGATCGCGGCCCACTTCGTCACCCCGTATCGCATGGAAGGAAAAGGCGGAAAGAACGACGCCACCGACGCTGCGGCGATCTGCGAGGCGGCGTCGCGACCGAGCAGGGGTGATCTCACTTTCCGTGCAGCGAGCCTGGTTAAAAACCTAGGGTTTACCCGCGTTTCCTCTTCCCGCCTGGAACTTTTAGGGGCGATTCCGTAGACTTGGGCAGGCTCGCCGCTGCGCTGGCCATGGGAGGACCAGCTTGCCTAGCCACTACCTGCGTTTCGTTGGGTCCGGTACCCTGCCAAGATCGCTGTCCAAGCGGGAAGTCGAGGAGTGCTTTGGGCTGAGTGCTGAGGACATTCAGGAGCTGCGCCCGCCCCGCTTCAGAGGGACCGCTCGCCTTGGCGCGGCGGTTCAACTCGTGATGCTCCGTGCTACTGGGCGACATCCCGACGCTTTCTCAGGTCTCCCGCCTGTCCTGCTGCGGTGCCTAACCTCCGCGCTTGGCATGCACGCGACGGATATCGCATCAGTGACCTCCCTATACAAGGACAGGGACACGCGCTACGCGCACCAGCTCTGGGCTCGGGAACGGGTCGGCTTTGCGGTTGTGGATGACACTACCAAATCGCTTCTAGCCGATGCTCTCGGAGAGCTTTCTGCATCAGCGGTATCGGTGGATGATCTGGTTCACCAGGCGGAGCATTGGCTCTTTGATCGTCGAATCGTGCTGCCTGGAGACAGGACGCTGCGCGACATGGCACGCGCAGCCTTTGCCGACCAAGAGCGCTCCGCCATCGCAGCAATTCGCACTGGCGTGCCGCCCAAGCAAGTGCAGTCGGCGCTTTCTCACGCGTTTTCAAAGCGATCTGGACCTGGCGGCCACACTGTGCTGGAGTGGCTTCGTATGCCTGCGGGAAAGCATGGGCAACTCACGCTGAGCGAGGTTACTAAGAAGATCGAGTTCCTCAAGTCACTACAGGTTCACAAGTGGAAGTTGTCGGCGATCCCATTGAATCGTCTCAGAGCGTACAGCCAGGAGGTGATCAACCGCCCTCCGTCCGCGACGAAGGTGCTTTCTGAGGATGAACGTGATCTGCGCATGGTTGCCTTTTTGCATGTCGCCCTGTTGGACTACACCGACATGGCTGCGGATATGGGCGCGCGATGCCTCACAGATCTCTATCGCAAGGCATCAGGCAAGGTGCTGAAGAAGCAGGCCGAAAGTTCTGTGGATCTGCGTGCTGAGCGCGTCAGGCTAAAGGACATTCTTTACGACACGAAGTTGACCGACACGCAAATCGTTGAGGCGATGCGCGACCTGGTTCCCCAGTCCGAGGACAACTTTGCCGGGACTCGGGCTCAATTCGTTCGAGAAACGCTGGTGAAAGAGCAGGCGCCGCGTGTCTCGGCCCTACTCAATTCCCTCGGGATTCTGGAGGTCAAAGGTGAAGAAACGGACAAAGCGCTCAAGCAGCTGAAGACGCTGCGCGATTTGGCCAGGCGCGGCATCACCAGCCTTCCCGAGGGATTTGACGTGTCGGTTGCTGATCCGGGGTGGCATTCACTGCTGGAGGCCCCTGATCGCAAGATCGCTCTTGCAGCGCTCAAAGCCAGCGCAGCGACTTCCTTGCGCAAGGCGATCAAAGGCGGGAAGCTCTGGTTAGAACACAGTAGCCGCCATCGCAGCCGCGCCGACCAACTGATACCCAAGGAGCAATGGGCGGGCAAGCGCAAGTCCCTGATTCGTGCACTGAGCCTTACCGACAATCCTGACAAGTTCTTGGAACGCGTGCTGGAACGGGTCAACGCAGGTATCGGTCAACTTGCACAAGCCGTTGAAGAGGGCAATTTGACCATCGACAGCCAGGGACACATCCACATTGCCCCGATCCAGGCTTTAGAAGTCGAGCCTCAGGTCACGAAGACACGCGAAAGCATGTTCAACATGATCGGCAATGCCCAGTTTGGCAACATGCTGGTCGAGATCGACGCCAAGACTGGTTTCAGCCAAGCCCTGCTCGGCCGCATGGCCAAAGATGTCGGTGAGCTGAAGGCCGTCTACGGCGCCCTATACGCACATGGAACGGAAAACAATGCGAAAGGCGTGTGCGCGATGATCCCTGGCTTGCAGGTGTCTCATATCACTATGGCGATGCGTGCGACAGAAGCCAGCGGTCGCCTGAGGGAAGCCAACTCGCGGATCATTGAGTTCCAGCAGAGCATGCCAATCGCCAAACTCTGGGGTCAGGGCGACAAAGCGTCCTCCGATTCGATGACGCTCGACACTTCGCGGCACCTGCACTCGGCGCGCATGGAGTACCGCCGCAAGCAGTATGGCATCGGCATCTATGTGCACATGCTCGACACCTGGGGACTGTTTCATGACCAGCCTATCGTGATAAACGATCGGCAGGCAGCACCAGCGGTGGACGGCGTCGAAGCGCACAACTGTTCCCGACGCGAGGACCAGATTCGACTGTCCCTCCTCGCTGTTGACACCCATGGCTACACCAATGCGGCGATGGCGATAGCCAAGTTGCTAGGGTTTGATTTGTGCGTCCGTCTGCGCCAGTTGGCTGAACGCAAAATGTTCTTAGCCCGGGGCGACACTGTGCCTGAAGCGCTGGAGCGATTGACCGTTGGGAAAATCTCGCTCGGAAAGATCCGAGCTGGATGGATGGATCTTTTGCATCTGGTCGCATCCATCCGGCAGGGGCGCCTCACGGCTGGAGAAGCTATCACCCGCGCTTGGCAGCGCAGCGCGGGGCGATCCCGTACATGCCGCCGCAGACGAGCTGGGCAAGTTGCTGCGCACAGTCTTCTTGTGCGACTACTTCACGATTCCTGAGTTCCGCCGCGAAATGCACGCACTACTCAACCGGGGCGAGTCCATTCATCAGCTCCAGCGCGCCGTGTACCACGGTCGCGTCGGCGTTTCGCGCGGCCGCCGGGCTGATGAACTGCGAGCCATTTCAACGGCGCACACCCTTCTGACCAATGTCGTGATTACCTGGAACACCATGAAAATGCAGGATGTTGTAGATCGCTGGAAGGACGCCAAACACCCCATAGAAGAAAGCTGGCTGCGCCGTATTGGCCCAGTGCACTTTGAGCACATCAATTTTCGGGGGACGATCACGTTCAATATGGACCCGTACATTGATGCACTCATTGAGCGCGCCCCCAAGCAGCGCTCGGTGCGCCTGAAGTAATCCGGCTAGTTGAATCACTGCGCGCGGCGTCGCCGAGGGTGGCAACAAACAACCTGAACCCGGCGGCTACCACCGTGCGGGCTCGAATTCTTTCCCAAAAGCGCGCCCCCAGAAGCACCCGAGCTTTGAAACCCCAGCTCTTTTACTGTGCGATTTGCCGGGTTAGCAAACCCGCATGTTCAATAAAATCAATGACTTAGCTCGCCGCTTGAAAATTGGGCAGCTCTTTTTGCGTGCAATTTACCGGGTTAGTCAATCATGGCTCAGACTTGCTCTGCACCTACTTCAGCTGCTTGTTCGTCGCTACTTGGCGCCACGCACGTCACCCCGGCAGCAGTGGAGAAGGCTCATACTTGGAGGATTGGGGAGATCCACCGTCTAGGTCGAAAAGCGTTTGACTTGTAAAGTTCTCCGCCATTTCCATTTGAACTTTGAATACAACCGAGTTTTTTCTTTTCTTCCTGCTCAGAATATGCAACTTGACTGGGGAATAGAATGTTGTCGTCGGTGGAACTTCATATTCTTTGCCATATATATTAACCAGAGATGCGGGCTCTTTGTGCTGCAATACTGAAAACTCTTCTTTGCCCACCATCTCTAGAAGAGTCTTTCCATTGTCTGTGCAAACAAGTGTCATTTCGGGCCGCCCAGCAATCTCTGAACGTGCGTACACAAGCTTGCTGTCTACAATGTTGCTAATTCGCGCAAGCGTTCGATGCTCTTCCGCAGTAAAACCAGCCGACACATTGATTGGCATGGTCTTACCCAGATATTGAAGAACATTCCTTGCTCGCCTTACATAATTGGCAAATGAAAGCGCATCTTTGATCCACTCCAATTGCTTGGGGCTATGGAGATTGCCGCTCGCAAGCTGATTT
>JAUYGP010000009.1 GCA_030690515.1 Giesbergeria sp. | reverse complement strand
GACGCTGCGGGCGTGGCGGTGCAGATTGATCCCATCGAGCGCGGTGCGCTACCGCAGTGGATCGCCCAGCGCCTGGGCGCGCAGGGCCAGCGTGTGGCGCCGGGCGAAGAGGGCCAGCGCACCCTGCAGTTTTTTGCCGACCGCGTGGAAGGCAACCTGCTGGCGGCGCACCAGGAAATCAGTAAGCTCGGTCTGCTGCACCCACCGGGTGAGCTGTCGCAGGCGCAGGTCGAGGCGGCCGTGCTCAACGTGGCGCGCTACGACGTTTTCAAGCTCTCCGAGGCTGTGCTGGCGGGCCAGGTGCTGCGCGTGCAGCGCATGCTCGACGGCCTGGAGGCCGAGGGCGAAGCGCCGGTGCTGGTGCACTGGGCGCTGGCCGAGGATATTCGCGCTTTGAAGCGTGTGAAAGATGCCATGAACGCAGGCCGCCCTTTGCCCATGGCCCTGCGAGAGAACCGTATCTGGGGCACCAAGGAGCGCCTGTACGAGCGCATTCTGCCGCGCGTGGGCGACGCTGCCTTGGCGCGCCTGCTGCAGTCGGCACACCTGGTGGACGGTATCGTCAAGGGGCTGAAGCAACCCGACTGGCCGACGCAGCCTTGGCAAGCTTTGCAACGGCTGGCAATGCAGTTGGGCAAAGCCTGTCGCGGTTAGTTAGTTGGGTCACGCTGGATGGGGCCGCCCGCGCTGCAGTCCTCTCGCGCGGGCTCGGGGCGATTATTCGCTGTCGCCAACGATGAATGTGATTTGCATGTTCACGCGGTATGCCGTAATGCGGCCGTCTTCGACTGACACTTTTTGCTCCTTGATCCATGCGCCGCGCACGTTTTTTACGCTGTCGCAGGCGCGGGCGATGCCCTCGTTGATGGCATCTTCAAAGCTCTTGGTGCTGGTGGCGCTGACTTCAATGACCTTGGCTACGCTCATGGGGAATCTCCTGTAAGGGAATGGCAAAACAGTTTGCCAGTGAGCTTTTCATGCTAGGTTTGTGGCGCGATTTGTATGTCAGCTGTGAACGCATCGAGGCGTAGGAAGAGGCGCTGGGCGCTGGGCGTGTAGCCTCGGGCCGCGCTGTCGCACAGGCGGCCGTCCTGTCACCGGGCGGGAGAAGAGCGCAGGGTGGGGACTTGCGCCCTGGGTGAATAAGGCACCGGTTCTCGCCCGGCTTGTGGGGGCGGCATGGGCCAGGCGTTGTGCGGGCGCCAACTGCGGCAGAATCCAACCATGAACGCCCTCAACGTCTCCGAATACACCCAGACCCTCGGTTTGCAGGCAAAAGTGGCTTCAGCCCTTATGGCTAAAGCGCCAGCAGCTATCAAAAACAAAGCATTGCGAGCCCTTGCGCGTCTGCTGCGCGAGCAGACCCAGTCCCTACAGGTGGACAACGCCCGTGATCTGGAGCGCGCCCGCGCCGCCGGTTTGGCCGAGCCCCTGGTGGACCGGCTCAAGCTCACCCCTCAGGTGCTGGAGACCTGCGCCCAGGGTTGCGAGCAGCTGGCTGCCATGCCCGACATCATTGGTGAAATCACGGCATTGCGCCAGCAGCCCAGCGGCATCCGCGTGGGACAGATGCGCGTGCCGATTGGTGTGTTCGGCATGATTTTCGAGAGCCGTCCGAATGTCACCATCGAGGCGGCCAGCCTGTCGATCAAGAGTGGCAATGCCTGCATTCTGCGCGGCGGCTCCGAGGCCATTGACTCCAACAAGGCGCTGGCCCGGTTGGTGCAACAGGCGCTGACCGAAAGTGGTTTGCCGCAAGACGCGGTGCAGTTGGTACAGACCACGGATCGCGAAGTGGTGGGCCAGCTCATCACCATGCCGCAGTATGTGGATGTGATCATTCCGCGCGGCGGCAAGGGCCTGATCGAGCGCATCAGCCGCGATGCCAAGGTGCCCGTCATCAAGCACCTGGACGGCAACTGCCATACCTATGTGGACGACCCCTGCGACCTCGATATGGCCGTGCGTGTGGCCGACAACGCCAAGACCCAAAAATACAGCCCTTGCAACGCCAGCGAAAGCCTGCTGGTGGCACGCGGCGTGGCGGCTGCATTCCTGCCCCGCATCGGCAGCATCTTTGCTGAAAAAGGGGTGGAAATGCGGGTTTGCTCCGAAAGTAGGGCGCTGTTAGCTCCTGTTTCAGGAGCGAAGTTGGTGGATGCGACCGAACAGGACTGGTTTGAAGAATACCTTGCCCCCATCATTTCTATCCGCGTGGTGGCGGGCGTTCAGGAAGCGATCGACCATATCAACCAGTACAGCAGCCACCACACCGAGGCCATCCTTACCTCCGACCATCGGCACGCCCAGCAGTTTTTGCGCGAGGTGGATTCGAGCAGCGTGATCGTCAATGCCAGTACGCGTTTTGCCGACGGCTTTGAATACGGCCTGGGCGCCGAGATCGGCATCAGTACCGACAAATTCCATGCGCGCGGGCCTGTCGGCATCGAGGGGCTGACGTCGCTCAAGTATGTGGTGCTGGGCGAAGGCGAAGTGCGTGCTTGAGATCGTGCTGAACCAGCGCCCCGTGCGTCCGCATTACCCGTGAAGGCATTGTGAAAATCATCATTCTGGGCGCAGGACGTGTGGGGGAGAGCGTGGCGGACAGCCTGGTGTCCGAACGCAACGACATCACCGTCATCGACACCGACGCACGGCGTCTGCGCGACCTCGAGTCGCGCTTTGACCTGCGCGGCGTGGTGGGCAACGGGATCGAACCCGCCGTGCTGGCCGAGGCCGGCGCCCGCGATACCGACCTGCTTATTGCCTGCGCCGCGTTGGACGAAACCAACCTGGTGTGCTGCAAGGTGGCGCAGCGGCTGTTCAGCATTCCGACGCGCATCGCGCGCGTGCGCTCCGCGGGCTTTCAGGACGATGCGCTGATGGGGCCGGAAGGCCTGGCAGTAGACCGCATCATCTGCCCCGAAGAGTCCCTCACACGCTACATCGGCAAACTCATCGAGTACCCCGAGGCCATGCAGGTGCGCCAGTTTGCCGGGGGGCGAGCCTGCCTGGTGGCAGTGCGCGCCCGCGCGGGCGCGCCGCTGGTCAGCCATGCCATTGGCGAACTGCGCGAGATCCTGCCAGACGTGGACATGCGGCTGGTGGCCATTTACCGGCGCTTTCTGGATGAACCCGACCGATTTGTAGCCTGTGATGGCGAGACCCGAGTGGAGCCGGGCGACGAGGTTTTTGTGTTGGCCGCCAGCGCCCACATTGCCCAGGTGATCGCCGCTTTGCACCGCCGAGGAGAGCAGGCCGCTCATCCGGTGCGGCGCATCATGATCGCCGGCGGTGGCAGGGTCGGCCTGCGCCTAGCGCAGCAGCTGGCCGAGGTGCCCGGGCGCTTCCAGGTCAAGATCATTGAGGACGATCCAGACCGCTGCATCGAGTTGGCGTCGACCTTGCCGTCCGAGGTGTTGGTGCTGCAGGGTGACACCACTGACGAAGACCTGCTGACCGGGGAAAGCGTGGATGAGATCGATCTCTTCCTGGCCCTGACCGACGATGACGAGGACAACATCATGTCCTGCCTGCTGGCCAAGCGCATGGGTGCACGCCGGGTGCTGGCGCTTATCAACCGGCGCAGCTACGCCGACCTGATGCATGGCACGCAGATCGACATTGCCCTCTCTCCTGCCCAGGCGATGCTGGGCGAGTTGCTGGCTTATGTGCGTCAGGGCGATGTACAGGCCGTGCACAGCCTGCGCCGGGGCGTGGCCGAAGCGCTGGAGATCGTGGCGCGGGGCGATCGCAAGAGCTCGCGCGTGGTGGGCCGCAAGGTGGCTGATTTGCAGTTGC
>JAUYGP010000747.1 GCA_030690515.1 Giesbergeria sp. | reverse complement strand
ATCTGACTCGCCGCATTTGTCTGAACGCAGCTGCGCAGCAGCGTAGTGAGTTATGCGGCGCACCCCGCAAGCACCCCGACGCAGGTTGCCCCGCAGGGGCCGCAGACGGCGGGGCGCGTTTCTTTGCCTCCTTTCTTGTCGCGCACAAGAAAGGAGGTCGCCCGCCGGGGCGAATCCCGGCCTCCGCCCTCCACAAAGGCACGCTGAAACTATAAAAACAATAGCTTTCAACGCTTGCCCCATAAGCGCAAAAGCCCAAAAACACCAAGTAGTCAAAACCTCAACGCCCCCCACCCGCATTCTCAGGCGCCGTCAGATCAGGCCCCGACTGGGTGCGCAGCACGCGCAGGCTGCGGTCCGTCACCACGGTGAACAGCATGGCCGTGTTCGGGGCTTCGAGATAGCGCCAGTCATGGTGGGTTTCGTTCTTCAAATCGAAAGGCGTCACCTTGGCCGGTTTGCCCAGCAGGCGGCGCACCTCGGCCATGTCCATGCCGGACTGGATACGCGCGAAGTTCTCGGGCGAGAGCACTTGGCGTACAGCGACCAGACGGCCATCGGCGCCGATGTCGATCATGTAGTTGCGCTGTCCGGCGGGCTGGCGGTTGTATTCAAAGGTGCGCAGGCCACCGCCTGCGTCCCAAATGTGGTCGGGCACACCAAAGCGGTCACGCACGTCCACCTCGGTGGAGCGCCCCGGCTCGAGTTCGCTGATGCGCTGCGGGTCGCAGCCGCTCGTGGCCAGCAAGGCCAGTGCCATGGCAGCAGTGGCGGCAAGGTGTTTGAGGTGCATCGTGGCAGTCCCGGTAAAATTCATGGATACAGCTTAGCCCAATACCATGTCCATCTTTGCCCGCCCCCACTACACCTCCGACGCCACCCAGTTCATCGAGCAGCTCAAGCAGCAAAAGCCTGCGCTCGATACCCAGCAACAGGCCGGCCGTGCACTGCTGTGGGACAAGAAGGTCGACCGCACCCTGTGGCAGGACTACCGCGCCGGCCAAGTCGAGCAACAACCCTACGTCTACCAGACGGAAACCAAACATCCTTAAGGTGGAAATGGCCTCTAGGAGCCTGTCGGACTTGGGAATCGTCGGCTGCAAATCGACCCCAGCCCGACAGGCTCCTAGCGCTTTACCATCAAGCGCTTGCAGCTATCATTTAAGAAGCATCCATGGATAACATCGAGGCCCCGTCCAGCGCCATGCCCGATGTGGTGGACCAGGTGGCCTTGGCGCGCCTGTACGGGGAACCCCTGTTCGCCCTGCCCACCGACCTGTACATCCCGCCCGACGCGCTGGAGGTTTTTCTCGAAGCCTTCGAAGGGCCGCTGGACCTGCTGCTCTACCTGATCCGCAAGCAAAACTTCAATATTCTCGACATCCCCATGGCCGGGCTCACACGCCAGTACCTGGTGTATGTGGAAGAAATCCGCAGCCGCAACCTGGAACTGGCCGCCGAGTATCTGCTGATGGCGGCCATGCTCATCGAGATCAAGTCGCGCATGCTGCTGCCGCCCAAGAAGCAAGCGGGCGCCGAAGAAGCCGAAGACCCGCGCGCCGAGCTGGTGCGCCGATTGCTCGAATACGAGCAAATGAAAATGGCCGCCCAGCAACTGGGCCAGTTGCCGCAGTACGGACGCGACTTTCTCAAGGCACAGGTCTATATCGAGCAAAGCCTGCAGCCGCGCTTTCCCGACGTGCAACTGGTGGATCTGCAAGACGCCTGGCGCGACATTCTGAAACGTGCCAAGCTCGTGCAGCACCACAAGATCACGCGCGAAGAACTGAGCGTGCGCGAGTACATGAGCCAGGTGCTCAAGGCATTGCAGGGACGGCGTTTCGTGGAGTTCGAGCACCTGTTCGACCCCGCCAAGGGCAGCACCGTGCTGGTGGTCACCTTCATTGCCCTGCTGGAACTGGCCAAAGAAACGCTGATCGAAATTACCCAGGCCGAAGCCTTTGCCCCCATTTACGTCAGATTGGCTTACACCCCTGTCTGATCCTATTGACGCCCGCATGGCTGCAGGCCGCCCCGACGGCCAGTGATTTGCACCATGCACCAACCCACCACACACCATGGCATCGCATGATTTTGACGTTCTGATTGTGGGCAGTGGCCTGGCCGGTCTGTCGGCTGCGCTGCACCTTGCGCCCACACACCGCGTCGCCGTAATCACCAAGCGCGAACTGCAGGATGGCTCCAGCGGCTGGGCGCAGGGCGGCATTGCGGCGGTGCTGGCCAACGACGACACGTTCGAGGCCCATATCCAGGACACCCTGGTCGCAGGCGCCGGGCTGTGCGACCTGGCCACCACGCGCTTTGTGGTGGAAAACGCCCCCGAGGCCATCGGCTGGCTGCGCCAGCTCGGCGTGCCCTTTACGCAGGAGGGCGAGCAACTGCACCTCACGCGCGAAGGTGGCCACAGCGCACGCCGCATTGCCCATGTCACCGACGCCACCGGCGCCGCCGTACAGAAGACGCTGATCGACGTGGTGCGCGCCACGCCCGGCATCACCTTGTTTGAACACCACACGCTGGTCGACGTGATCACCAGCCGCAAGCTGGGCCTGGCGGGCCAGCGCTGCCTGGGCCTGTACGCGCTGGACGCTGCCAGCGACGAGGTAGTCACCTTCCGCGCACCGCAAACCATTCTGGCCACGGGCGGCGCGGGCAAGGTCTACCTCTACACCACCAACCCGGACACCGCCACCGGCGACGGCATAGCGGCGGCCTGGCGCGCCGGTTGCCGCGTGGGCAACATGGAGTTCATCCAGTTCCACCCCACAGGGCTCTACCACCCACACGCCAAGTCCTTCCTCATCAGCGAAGCGGTGCGCGGCGAAGGCGGCAAGCTGCTGCTGCCCGATGGCACACGCTTCATGCCAG
>JAUYGP010000746.1 GCA_030690515.1 Giesbergeria sp. | reverse complement strand
GTGTACCTGAGCGGGCTGGCGCTGTTTACCGGGGCTTCGCTGGGTTGCGTGCTGGCCGATTCGCTGCCGATGCTGGCGGGTTGGCGTGCCGTGCAGGGTCTGGGTTCGGCCGGCATCATGGGGGTGAACGCGGCGCTGGTGCGGCGTATTTACCCCGCCCACTTGCTCGGGCGCGGTGTGGCGCTCAATTCGGTGGTTGTGGCCACGGCGGCGGTGGCTGGGCCTAGCGTGTCGGCGGTCATTTTGTCGCTGGGGCCGTGGCCCTGGCTGTTTGCGCTCAATCTGCCGCTGGGCCTGCTGGTGCTGTGGCTGGGTTACGGCGCTCTGCCGCACAACGCCACGGCACGGCCGCAGGGCATTGGGCTTTCGTGGCCCGATGTGCTGATGAACATGCTGATGTTCGGCCTGGTGTTTCTGGGTGCCGACATGCTGGGCAGGCGCGTGGGGGTGGTGCCAACTGCTGGCGGGCTGGCCACGGGGTTGGCGCTGTTGGCTGCGGGGATCGCTGTGGGGGTGGTGTATCTGCGGCGCCAGTGGCGCTTGCCGGTGCCGTTATTTCCGGTCGATTTGCTGCGTATTCCGGTGTTCCGGCTTTCGATGTGCACCTCGGTGGGGGCGTTTGCGGCGCAGATGCTGGCCTATGTGGGTTTGCCGTTTTTCCTGCTGGACGGGCTGGGCCGTTCGCCGGTGGAGGCGGGCCTGCTCATCACGGCCTGGCCGCTGGGCACGGTGGTGGCGGCGCCGCTGGCGGGGCGGCTGATCGGGCGCTACCCCGACGGGTTGCTGGGCGGCATCGGCCTGGGGCTGTTCGCTTCGGGCCTGGGCCTGCTGGCCCTGCTGCCGGCCCACCCCACAGGGGCCGACATTGTGTGGCGCATGGCGCTGTGCGGCATGGGCTTCGGGCTGTTCCAGTCACCCAACAACCACACCATCGTGACTTCGGCACCGGTGCACCGCTCGGGCGGTGCCAGCGGCATGCTCGGCACGGCGCGCCTGACAGGCCAGACCACGGGCGCCGTGCTCCTGGCCATGATTTTCAGCGTGGCCGATGCCCATGACGGGCGCGGACCCACCATAGCGCTGGGGCTGGCGGCGTTGTTTGCCTGTGTGGCGGCAGGGTTCAGCCTGCGACGCCTGCACCATGGAGCGCATGGAAAGTTTGAATGAAAACAGGCCAAAACGCCCATTTATAAAGCGCCTGAAGCTATTGAATAAATAGCGTAGACCGCACTCAGCCCTGCGACGGCGGCAGCAGGTAGGCGTTGATCCTGCGGTCCTGCACGTCGATGTAGTGCTGGCGGGTCAGCCGGGCCATCACGTCCTTCGTCTCTTTGGCAGAAAAGCCGTTCTGTTCCAGCAGGGAGGCCACCAGTGCGGTGAGTGCGTCGAGCGTGCGCGGGCGGGCGTTGCCGCGCTTGCGCAGCCCATGGAGCACGACCTGCAAGGCCGTGGCCGGTGCGATGGTTTGGGGGGGAGCGTCTGGCGCAGCGCTGGCCGAGGCGGCAGCTTGATGGGCCGGGCAGTGGAACGGGCCCTGTTGCTTGAGGATGACGGTGAGCTTTTCCTTGAGTGACATGCGGCCGAACAGGGTGTTGAGCGCCTGGCAGCAGGCCACCACGTTTTCGTCGTTGTCCTTGCCGCCGTGGGTGACGGCGACCAGGTGCTCAATACTGGCCTCTTCGCGCGGCAGCGGCTGGTGACAGAAGAAGCATTCGCCGCCCTGTGTGAACAGCAGTCGGTCCAGTGGCTTGGTGAGCATGGGGCAAGACTCCGGGGCGTGGTGTGGCCGTCATTGTAGGGAAGCGGTCTGGAGAAAGCCTTTCTGCGACCGCGTGCAGCGGACTTGAAAAACTCAGTAAAATTGGCTTGCAGGGCTTATCTGTAAAGCGCAAGCAGCTATCAAAATAATAGTTTTGCGCAGTGCAAAGGGCCTTGTTCAAGATGCGCTTTGGGGCAGCTGCCCTTGTACTGCAGGAGATGCACCATCGATACCGCCACCCAAGAACAGGCCTGGAACAGCCTCCAGATGGCCGAGCCCGTCACCCAGGCACGCTTTCGGGTGTGGACGTACCGCACGCCCACCATCGTGCTGGGCTGCTCGCAGCGTGCGCGGCAGGCAGCCCTGGCAGCGCAGTTGCCGCCGGGCGTGGGGATGCTGGTGCGGCCTTCGGGGGGCGGTGCGGTGCTGACCGGGCCGTGGATGGTGAGTGCTTCTGTGGTGCTGCCCTTGTCGCACCCGTGGGCCCAGGGGCGGCTGCCCGACAGTTACCGTGACTTGGGGCAATTGCATGGCGAGGTGCTGGCCAGCCTGGGCGTGGCGGCACAGGCCTTGCCCGAGGCGGACGTGCCCGCCGCCAATGCGCGGCAGGGCGCCGTGGTGGGCTGGGCCTGCTACGGCAGTCTGGCGCCGTGGGAGCTGGTCGACCCCGCCGGGCGCAAGCTGGTGGGCTTGGCGCAGCGGCGCCAGCGCACGGGCGTGCTGCTGGTGGCGGGCACCCTGGCCACTCCGCCCGACTGGGCCTTGCTGTGCGGCGCCATGGGCCAACCGGATGACGCTGGCGCTATGCAGCGGCGCACGGTGGACTGCGCCACACTGGCCGACCGGCCCTGGGACACGGCGCTGCTGGCCGAGCAGCTTCACCAGGCGTTGGAACGCGCGCTGGCCGCATAGCCCCGCACGGCGGTCAGGCGGCCTGCTGCAACTGGGGCCGGTTGGCGGCTTCGTCGATATGGGCCTGGGCCGTACTCAGCGCGCTGGCCTTGGCTGCCTCGCCCATGCCTACGCCTTCGGCGCGTACAAAGCGCACATCGGTAATGCCAAAGAAGCCCATCACCGTCTGCAGATAGCTTTCCTGGTGTTCCATGGCCCGGCCAGCGTCGCTGGTCGAATACACGCCGCCCCGGCTGGACACCACGATCACCGTCTTGCCCTTGGCCAGGCCTTCGGGGCCGTTGGCGGTGTACTGGAAGGTGCGGCCCGGCTGGGCAAGGCGGTCGATCCAGGCCTTGAGCTGCGTGGGGATGCTGAAGTTGTAGAACGGGGCGCCAATGACCAGCACGTCGGCGGCGAGGAACTGGCGCACCAGTTGTTCCGACACGGCGTTCTCGCGCACCTGTGCTTCGCTCAGGCCTTCGGTCTGGCCGGTGCGCG
>JAUYGP010000745.1 GCA_030690515.1 Giesbergeria sp. | reverse complement strand
GGCGCACGGGCCACCATCGCGCTCCCGTCTTCATAGCTGCCAGCGCAGACCCCATATGCGCAAAATGGTGTTTTGCCTGGTTTTTTCCAACCACAGAAGACCCCAGTGGTTCAGCCTGGCCTGGGCTGCTATTTTCTGCGGTCCATTCGCAAACCAGATCGCGACAAGTGCCTCAGCGCAGGCCGAAAAAGGACAGGACGAAAAGCACGATAACGACCAGGCCGACGATGTAAATGATGCTGTTCATGAGGATTTTCCTTCGCGTGAATGGGATGGGCAGCGGTACATCACCGAGGATGTGCTGACCCGCAACTCCCACCTTAGCGACCGCGCTGCAGTTGCTCTGTACGCTAGCGCTCATACAGCCAAATGGCGGTGGTCATTCATACCTTGGTAACTGGTGCCTGCGGCGGCGGCCGCCATCCACATCAGTAGATCACCAGCATTTTTTGCCTCCAGCGCCCGTCCATCAATCGCTAGCAGCTATCAAAACAAAAGCAAACGCCCCGTGCAAACCTTCCGGTCTGCACGGGGCGTTGTGTTTCAGCCGGTCGTCAGCGCTTACAGCACTTCAAACACACCGGCCGCGCCCATGCCGCCGCCAATACACATGGTGACCATGACTTTCTTGGCACCACGGCGCTTGCCTTCGATGAGGGCGTGGCCGGTGAGGCGCTGGCCGCTCATGCCGAAGGGGTGGCCCACGGCGATGGCGCCACCGTTAACGTTGAGCTTGTCGGCCGGAATGCCCAGCTTGTCGCGGCAGTAGAGAACCTGCACGGCGAAGGCTTCGTTCAGCTCCCACAGGTCGATGTCGTTGACGGTCAGGCCCAGGCGCTTGAGCACTTTGGGAATGGCGAACACGGGGCCGATACCCATTTCGTCGGGTTCGCATCCGGCCACGGCAAAGCCCAGGAAGCGGCCCAGGGGCTTGAGGCCCTTTTGCTCGGCCACTTTTTCGTGCATGACGACCACGGCGCCGGCGCCATCAGACAGCTGGCTGGCGTTGCCGGCCGAGACCAGACCGCCGGGCAAGGCCGAGCGCAGGTCCTTGATGCCGTCGTAGGTGGTGCCGGCGCGGATGCCTTCGTCGTCGCTCACGGTGACTTGCTTGGTGGTCAGGCCCATGACCTTGTCGGCCACGCCCATGGTGACGGTGATGGGGGCAATTTCGTCCTTGAACAGGCCCTTTTCCAGCGCGGCGCTGGCTTTTTGCTGGCTGCTGGCGCCGTATTCGTCCATGGCCTGGCGGCCAATGTTGTAGCGCTTGGCCACCTGCTCGGCGGTTTGCAGCATGGCCCAGTAGACCTCGGGCTTGTTCTTCATGAGCCAGGGGTCTTGCAGCATGTGCATATTCATCTCTTGCGCAGTGCAGGAGATAGCTTCCACACCACCGGCCACATACACATCGCCTTCGTTGGCAATGATGCGCTGGGCGGCGAGGGCAATGGTCTGCAGGCCCGACGAGCAAAAGCGGTTGATGGTCATGCCCGAGACGGTGACGGGGCAACCGGCGCGCAGGGCGATCTGGCGGGCAATGTTGGCGCCGGTGGCGCCTTCGGGGGTGCCGCAACCCATGATGACGTCGTCCACCTCGGCGGCCTCAATGCCTGCACGCTGGATGGCATGTTCCACCACATGGCCGCCCATGGTGGCGCCGTGGGTCATGTTGAGGGCACCCTTCCAGGACTTGGTCAGGGGGGTGCGTGCGGTGGAAACAATTACTGCTGATGTCATGGTAAAGCTCTCCTAAATAGTGTCAGGTTCAAGATGCCTTGGCACCTTGGGTCAAAAGGCGGTGGTAGAAACGGATCAGTTCGGCCAGGTTGCTGACGGCAATGCGTTCGTTGGTTCCGTGAAAGCGCGACAGGTCTTGCGGCCCTGCCCGCACGGGCGAGAACTTGAAGATGTGGTCGCTGATGTCGCCAAAGTGGATGGAGTCC